>CAVJQN010000097.1:0-7825 GCA_963651635.1 Agathobacter sp. | reverse complement strand
GCCATCGCCTTCTCGATTTCCTCTCTCTCCCATACACGTCCGCACGGATTGTGAGGACTGCAAAATACTGCCGCATGGATCTTGTTCTCGGAGATCTTCTTCTCCATATCCTCGTAGTCCATGCGCCATACGCCGTTCTCGTCCTTGACCAGCGGAGAGTGTACTATCTGATAGCCGTTGTTTGTGATGCAGCCGGTAAATCCTATATAGGTCGGCGAATGCAGCAGCACCTTGTCGCCCTTTGAGCAAAATACATTCAGAGCCGTGACAACGCCGCCGAGCACACCGTTTTCGTAGCCGATGCATTCCTTGGTCAGCCCCGTTACACCGTTTCTGGTCTCATGCCATCTGATGATTTCATCGAAGTACTCATCTCTGGGCTCGAAATATCCGAATGCCGGATGATCCACACGATCGTGCATAGCCTGTATGATGGTGGGAACCGTCGGGAAGTTCATATCGGCAACCCACATCGGGATCCTGTCAAAGCCCTCCCTGACCTGCGCGTCGGGGATCGGAATCTCCTCAACGGCTATCGCATCCTTGCCGGTGCGATCCAGAATAGATGTAAAATCGTATTTCATGTCTGAACTCCTTTCACAAGTGCCGCCTCAATCAAACGATAGCCGACAGCACAAAATAGTATGCGAACGACAAAACCGTAAATACCCCTACCAGCGGTATAGTCTTGGCCACCATGGATCCGAGCGATACCTTATAGTCCTCGGCGCACATCGTAAGGCATATATGCACAGGCGATATCTGCATCGCCACATAGTCCATGGACATCAGCAGTATGAACAGCGGCAATGCGGGCGCTCCGGCAAGGGAGGCCATAGCCATAGGCATCGCAAGCACTATGATGGCCTGTGAGCCGGCTACTACACTGCCGAAAAAGAACATCAGCGCAAATACCACAAAGCTCGGTATGGGAAGCCGGGCAAATACCTCCGGCAACATCGTGATGACGCCTGTCTCCGACAGCACCTCCTTGAATATCATGACAGCCCATGTGCTCAGGATCAGCTTTGTCTCAAATGCCGATCTGAAGAACGGCCTGATCTCCGAGAGGCTGAACCTGTTCACAAAGAAGTTGAGCACGATGCAGATAAGCACCGCTACCTCTACAGGAATCTTGAAGATCAGTATGATAGCGATGGCAAGCACTATCGCCCATATGCTCCTGCCGAGAAGTGCCCAGTAGTACGACTTCGGATGCTCCGGAACCATGCCGGTATCTCTCGGAATACGGCGAAGGTATACCAGATATCCCGTGAGGAACAGCGCCGCCACCATGGGCAGCATCGCGATGACAAATCCGCTGACCGTAACCATACCCTGCGTCAGTCCCACCGCGATAAATATCGTAGTATATGTCGGCAGAAAGCTCTCCGATATATGGCGGAAATACGACGTAATGGCCGCCTTCTCGGGCGTAGTCAGCTCGTCTCCCACACTGTCTCTGACGATAGGTCCGCATATCAACACCGTGCTGGCTGCCGGAAGGCATCCGAGCAGGAACGGTGCAAGCGATACATTGACACGGCGGTTGTTGAATATGCCGTTCAGCGCCTCCTGACAGCCCTTGAGGTTCTGCCTCTTCTCCATCATCCTCTGCAGGAAGGTGATGGCATAGAAAACCAGTATCGCCTCTATGGCATTCCAGCTGCTGAATCCCTTCCATATGGCCGCGGCGGCTGTATCAAGCGGCAGTCCGTACAGGATGATGGTTCCGACCGTCGCCGCAGCTACGGCGATCAGCATAGGCTTCTTCAGCCACATCACCAGTATGATGATTGCAAATACAATCAGAAGCTTGACTATCTCCATTGATGCTTGAACCCCTTTCTGTTCCTCATAGATTGTCTGATAAATCGCTTGTTCGACAAGTCAATTATAACAGTCGCACCGCCGGTTGCATAGCAAACAATTGTGCATAATCACAAATAAAGCATATGCATATCCGTATTGATCCCGTATAGCAGACAGTCGTATGTGTTTAAGTGGGTTTATTATTAAGCTACTTAAATATCTAAACAGATTGTAATATTCAGAGCTGATATTGGCAAGCGTTTTTTAGATCATCTCAAAAATCCGCTTACGATCTGCTCCTCCGCCTCGGCCTCGGTCAGTCCCAGCGTCATCAGCTTGATGATCTGGTCTCCGGCTATCTTGCCGATAGCCGCCTCGTGCACCAGCGCCGCGTCCACATTGTTGGCCTCAAGTCCCGGAACTGCGAGTATCCTGCCCCGATCCATGATGATGGAGTCGCACTCGGTATGACCTGAGCATGCCGCATCCCCTACGAGCTTCGCCTCAAATCTCTGATAGGAGTCGTCTCTGGCAACGGAGCGTGATACTACATCCGCGCTGGATCCATCTCCTTTGAGCCTTACGGTATATGTGCTGACGGCATGCTGCTGTCCGTGCGTCATCAGTCTCTCTCTCACCACGAGCTTTGCTCCCGCCGCAAGCTCTGCTATGGTCGAACGCGTCGTATCGTCTACACCCTTGATCTGCACCATCTCCATCTCGACATAGCTGTCCTCCTCCTGATAGACCTCTGTGCCGGGGTTGAGGATACGCTTGCCCTTGCCTTCGCCGGAGCCGTAGTGCTTCTCGACATATTTCACTCTCGCGCCCTTGCCTACGTAGAATCGGTGTATACCGTCGTGTTCGGAGTCCTGATTGCCGCAGTTGTCGATGCCGCATCCTGCGACTATCACGACATCCGCGCCCTCGCCGATGTAGAAATCGTTATATACCAGCTCCTTGAGCCCGGTCTGCGTCATGACGACCGGGATATGTACGCTCTCATTCTTCGTACCAGGCTTGATATGTATGTCCAGACCGCTCACATCCGTCTTGGGCGTCACCTCGATATTGGCACTGGACTGCCTGCCCAGCGACTGACTGTTGGAGCGTATATTGTACGCGCCCTCCGGCACGGCATGAAGATCTGCCACCTCGCGCAGGAGCCTCTTTTGTATCTCGTCAAGCTGTATCATCCCTCTGCTCCTTTCAGCGCCTCTATCCTGGCGCAGCCGCCGACCGCCGCCGTAGTGCCTATCAGCTGCGGCAGTATATCGTCTCTGGAGCCTCTCGCCTCGAGCCGTCCGTCCTTGAGCACTATGATCTCGTCCGCTATATTCAGTATCCTCTCCTGATGGGAGATGATGAGTATGGAGCTGTCCTTGATCTGACTTCTCATATCCTCGAAGACCTTGATGAGATTCTGGAAGCTCCACAGGTCGATACCCGCCTCCGGCTCGTCAAATACCGCCAGACTGGGGGCCTTTGCCAGCACGGTGGCTATCTCTATACGCTTGAGTTCGCCTCCCGACAGGCTTGCATTGACCTCTCTGTTGATATAATCTCTCGCGCACAGTCCCACGCGCAGCAGATAGTCGCATGCCTCGCTCACGGTCAGCTTCCTGCCCGATGCCAGTCTCAGCAGGTCTATGACCTCGATGCCCTTGAACCTGATGGGATTTTGAAATGCAAAGCCGATGCCCAGCTTCGCTCTCTGTGTGATGGACAGCTCCGTGATATCCTCGCCGTTTAAGAGGATGCGTCCCTGCGTGGGATGCTCTATGCCGACGATGAGCTTGGCCAGTGTGGACTTGCCGCCGCCGTTGGGTCCGGTGATGACCGTCAGCTTGTTGTCCGCCAGCTTAAAGCTGATATCCCGGATGATCTCCTTTTTGGGCTGGTCGTCCTGCACGCTGAACGAGATATTTTTCAGTTCCAGCATTTTATACCTCCGATAAAGGGCGCCGCCGTGTATCCTCGCGTCGCCCGACTCTCCCCTCTGCAACCCGTACATTGTACACTATCGCGGCATGCTTGTCATGGTTCGCGCCTGTGGTCACACGTACTTTATACCATACACTCCCGTATATCCCGCGGCACGGCGATGCACCGTTTTGCACTTGCCGTGCGCCTGCGCTGTGTGCCGATGTCATATCTGCGCGTTCTCTCAGTTCTCCTGCAAGGCCTGCATGATCGCGGGCAGAAATTGCTTCTTGCGCGATACCACACCCGCCAGCTCGGTCTGCGGCTGTGCGCTGTCCAGATTAAATGCCTCCGCGAGCAGATGCTCCGCGCCCTCTCCCGCGCACAGCACTATAGAGCTCTCCGTCAGGATATTGGTCAGCAGGAAGAAGACCATATCCAGTCTCTCGCTCAGCAGCAGATCGTCAAGCGCCGGTATCAGACGCTCCGCCGCCTCCTCCAGATCCTCGCCCGACATCGAGCTGATCTGACCTATGCCGAATGACGTATCACCGATATGGAACGGCTTGAAGTCCTGCGTGAGTATCTCCTCAGGTGTCTTGTGTCCGAGGTCGCTCCCCGCGCGGAACATATCCATCGCATATGACTCCGCGTCCACTCCCGCTATCTTCGCGAGCGCCTCCGCGGCGACACGGTCCTGCTCGGTGCATGTGGGTGAGCGGTACATCAGTGTATCCGAGAGTATCGCCGAAAGCAGCAGTCCTGCGATGGTCTTGGTGATCTTCACACCCGCCTCCGTGAACATGCCGTAGAGGATAGTAGATGTACTGCCCACCGGCTGTCCGCGGAAGTATACCGGCTCCATAGTCTCCACGCTCGCCAGTCTGTGATGGTCTATGATCTCCAGCACCTCGGCGCGCTCCACGCCGTCCACCGCCTGCGCGCGCTCATTGTGATCGACCAGTATCAGCCGCTTTCTCGCCGCGCCGAGGAAGTTACGTCTGGATATCATGCCGTGATATGTGCCGTCATCGTCTATGATAGGGAAGTATCTGAAGCGCTTCTGCGCCATGATGCCCTGTATGTCTTCTATATAGTCCTCCGGTCTGAACGTGATCAGGTGATCCGTCTTGAGGAAATATCCTATCGGTGCGGACTGATTGATCAGCCTTGCCACGGTGAAGGTATCGTGCCGCGTGCACATGATGCGGCAGCCGCTCTCGTCCGCCAGCTTGACTATGGTAGAGGCGGGCTTCGCGCCGCCGCATATGATGATGAGCTGCGCCCCCAGTTCTATCGCGCACAGCTGCGACTCGTAGCGGTTGCCCAGCAGTACGATGTCATTTCTCTCTATGAACTGCTCCATCACCTCGGGAGATGCCGCGGCTACCGTCACCTTGCCCTTGGTGATCACTCCGTCCGGCGACCCAGCCGCCATCTCGGCATCTATCGTATCCATGATATTGGTATAGCTGGTATGCGCCATCGAGATAAATGCAGCATCATATATATCCATATATGAGCGCACGATATCCTCCGCGGTGATCAGTCCGTACAGCGTATCTCCCCGCGTCACGCACAGCGTCACAACGTCCGCCTCCTCCATGCGCTCCCACGCACGCTTGAGCGACAGCTCCTCGTGCGCTCCCGGCATCTTGCGGTACTCGATATCGCATACCTGCGTGCGCACATCCTCCAGCAGCTGCGGCTCCGCCACCTTCCATTTGCGCAGTACAAAGCGCGTCTCCTCGTTGAGCTCGCCTGCACGGCACGGCTCGTAGACCTCGCCCGTCAGACGATGCTTTAAGTAGGCGTAGGCTATCGCCGAGCAGACGGAATCGGTATCGGGATGCTTGTGCCCGACCACATATATCGGCTTTTTCGTCATTGTCTTTGCGGCTGACATGATTTTCCTCTTTCTGGCTTGTTATTTGCTGTGATGCTGTCCGTCAATGCTTCTGTCTGAGCTGCGCCGCGATGCGCCTGCCCGTTTCGGTCGCGGCAAGTCCTCCGCGCGCGGTCTCCTTGAGGCTGTCGTTCATCTTCCTGCCGACATAGTCCATGGCGCCGACCACCTCGTCAAATGGAATCACACTCTGTATACCCGACAGCGCCATATCACAGGCGAGCACGGCATTGACCGCGCCTATGGCATTGCGCTTTATGCACGGACATTCCACGAGCCCCGCGACGGGATCGCAGACCAGTCCCAGACAGTTCTTCAGCGCTATCGCCGCCGCCGTGAGCACACTCTCAGGCGCTGCCCCGCACAGCTGTGCCAGCGCTCCCGCCGCCATGGCGGCAGCAGAGCCGGTCTCCGCCTGACATCCGCCCGAGGCTCCGGCTATACTGGCATTTTCGGCTATGACGCATCCTATCGCCCCCGCAGTGAAAAGCGCCTCGCAGACCGCCTCCTCGCCGAAGCCGCGCTGGTTGATCCCGCACTCTATCAGCACTGCGGGCAGTATCCCGCTCGCGCCCGCAGTCGGAGCGGCTACTATCTTGCCCATGGCGGCATTGGTCTCCACGACCGCTATCGCGGATGCCGCCACACGCGTCATACCCGCTCCCATGCATGCCTGCGGCGCATATGCCATGAGCCTTAGCGCATCGCCGCCCGATATGGAGCCGCGCTGTATATGCTCGGGATCCAGTCCTTTTTTGATCGACGAGCGCATCACATCGAGGTCACTGCGCATCTGCGCGAGGATACCCGCGCGGTCTCTGCCGCTGCGTTCCTGCTCATTTCTTATCATCATCTCGGATATATTGATGCCCTCGCGGCTGCATATCCCGAGGACATCACGTCCGCTGTGAAACTCATAGTCCGTCATATCTTATTCTCCGCGTGTATATTCCTACTCAGCATCTCCCTCGCCGGATCTGCGCTGCGAAGCAATAAATTCCGCCGCAAATCCGTGCGATCCGTTAGAAACGTGCGCCGCCGGGCGCACGAGGCAGCTAAGGAAATGCTGATTTAATCAGCATTTCCTTAGCTCTCGCATATCCTCTCTATCTCCGGCGCGCATCTCTTGATCTCATCTACCAGCTCCCGGGGCACACGCTCGTCCGTCTCTATGATCATGCTCGCCTCACGGCTCTTGGAAGTCCGAAATACCCGCATAAATGCGATGTTTATCGAGTGCTGCGCCAGCACCGATGTGACCTTCTGTATCATCCCCGGCACATCGGGATAGAACAGCAGCAGCGTCGGATATTCTCCGGTGAATGACACCGCCATGCCGTTCACCTCCTGTATCTCGATATTGCCGCCGCCGACAGACGCTCCCAGCAGCTCAAGGCTGCCCCCACCGGAGTTCCATACCCTGATCCGCGCGGTATTGGGATGGACGGTCGGCTCCTGCGACATGGTAAATGATATCTCCATGCCCGCTGCCTGTGCGAGTGCGAAGGAGTCTCTCAGTCTCTCGTCGCCCGGATCAAAGCCCAGCAATCCGCCTACTATCGCTCTGTCCGTGCCGTGTCCTCTGCCCGTCTCGGCAAATGAACCGTACAGTGTGATCTCGGCACGCCTGACATCGCCGCCTATCATATGGTTGGCGATATATCCAAGCCTTGCCGCCCCCGCTGTATGGGAGCTCGACGGTCCTATCATCTGCGGACCTATGATATCAAATACGCCGTAGTTCTTCATCGTTTATTACCCTTTACAGGAGCTTTATTCTGGCTCCATCCTGTTCTGCAAAATCAAATTCCTTCGATGCTTTCTCTGACCACAGCAAAGCCATATCAAGCTTGTGCCGTTTCAGAAGATTTCTGAACTCCGTGTCTTTCATCCTGTTGACATCATGTTTGAAATCTTCAACCGTCCTGCACTTCGTCAGCTCGCACGCCCTGGTGACATCAGTTGCTCTCTCGATCTCGTCCTCAAAGGTTAATACCTGCATTATAGTCAGCATTTCAAGTTTGAGTTTAGTATTTTTCAAAAGCCTGATATTTTTCTCTAACACAGATGTTTCCTTCTTGTCTGTGTCAAATACAAGCACGATCCTGCTTCCGGGCGCAAATTGCATCAGCATATTTGCCGGCAATACGTTCTGGATCACATTGAAGCACTTAACTTTGCCCG
>CAVJQN010000096.1:0-2969 GCA_963651635.1 Agathobacter sp. | reverse complement strand
GGCGTACACGGTATCTCATCTCCGGATGCAAGTGTCGTCCAGCTGATACCGCAGAGATACAGCGGTGGGGATGATTTCACGCTGTATTTCAGAGTGAGAAAGCCCATGAAGGAGTGTACGATAGAGGTGCGGCAGGGAGACGCGACCGTGGCATCCGTGAAGAAGCCCAAGGCACTGCCGGCAGAGATGATACAGCTGAAGATCAGGCGTGAAAAGCTGACGGGAGAGGGAGATCTGGAGGTGAGCGTGAGATGCTGAGAGAATATACCTGTATAATGTGTCCGCGCGGCTGCGAGATCCGGACTGATATCGACGAGAACAAGACGATTGTTTCAATAGAGGGTAATCACTGCGACAAGGGAGCTGACTATGTCCGGCAGGAGCTGACGGCGCCTATGCGCAATATCGCCACATCGGTACTGGTAGAGGGCGGAGATATGCCGCTCGTCAGCGTGCGGCTGAGCGGCCCGATCCCCAAGGCGCGTATCTTTGATGCGGTGCAGGCGATACACGAGCTCAGGCTCACTGCCCCGGTGGAGCAGGACAGTGTGCTGATAGAGAACATACTGGGGCTGGGCGCGGATGTTCTGGCGACCCGCAGTGTCGGCAGGCAGGAGTAGCGGATACGGGCAATGCAGGATTGCTGTATGTGTGGTATAGTACGATAGGATCGTCGGGAGAATATTATGTCGATAAAATCATTGCTGGAAAATGTATATATTCCCAAGATGTACAAGGTCAGGCAGCATTTTGAGGACAATTCCATCACATGTGATGAGGTCAGGCGGTCGTTAGAGGAGCAGCTGGGAGACAGCAGGTTCACATCGCAGATTGCCGCAGGCAGGAGCATATGCATCACCGCGGGGAGCAGGGGTATTGACAACTATCCTCTGATCATCAAGCTGCTCGTTGATTACTGCAAAAAGCTGGGCGCAGAGCCCTTTATCATCCCTGCTATGGGGAGCCATGCGGGAGCCTCGGCAGACGGTCAGAGAGAGATGCTAAAGGGGCTTGGCATCAGCGAGGAGACCATGGGATGTCCCGTCAGGGCTACGATGGAGACGGTCAAGATCGGAACCAACGAGTTTGGCGTCGATGTATATATCGACAGGTATGCGGCAGAATCAGACGGCATCATCGTCGTCAATCGCATAAAGCCGCACACCTGCTTCAGAGGGCCGTATGAGAGCGGCATCATGAAGATGATGGCTATCGGCCTCGGCAAGCAGTACGGAGCCTCTATCTGTCACGACGCAGGCTTCGGAAGCATGGCCGTGAATATCCCGGCATTTGGCAGAACCATACTGGCGCATGCCCCGATCCTGTTTGCAGTGGCGACTTTGGAGAACTCGTTTGACAGAACCTGCGAGGTTGTGGTGATGAACCACGATGAGATAGAGGAGCGGGAGCCGGTCTATCAGGAGAAGTCCAAGAAGATCATGCCGGCGCTGCTGTTTGATTCGGCGGATCTGCTGGTGGTCGATACGATAGGAAAGAACTTCTCGGGCGGCGGACTGGATCCGAACGTGACCGGTACATTTGTCACTCCGTATTGCAGCGGCGGACTGAATCCGCAGCGTATGGCGATACTCGATCTGAGCGAGGAGAGCCACGGCAACGGAAACGGCGTGGGGATGGCGCACGCGTGCACGAGACGGTACTTTGAAAAGGTGGACTTTGAACAGACATATCCCAATCTGATCACGTCCAAGGTGCTGGAGAACGCGCGGATACCCTGTGTTATGGACAATGACAGGCTGGCCATCCAGATATGCCTAAAGACCTGTACAAACATCAATAAGGAAAATCCGCGGGTGCTCAGGATCCGAAATACGCTGTCTCTGGGCGAGATCTGGGCGAGCGAGGCCTACTATGACGAGATCATGCAAAACGACCGCTTAGAGATCATATCGGGTCCGGAGCCGATGGACTTCGACGAAGAAGGCAATCTGCGCGATCTGTAGGTCGTACCACCCCATCTTTCCCGGCAGTATCTTCGCCACGCACTGCTCTCCTGCTTGAGTGTCATTCACTGTCCTGCAGCTCACTGAAATATCCTATCAGATATTCCTTAAAAGCCGCCGCGGCGGCGGACTGATACCTCCGGCTGTCCCAGAAGAGATTGAGATAGCGGCGGCAGCGCTGTCCCCTGATGGGCAGGATACGGATCCTCTCGTCACGCATATCAGGCCACGTGAGCTTCGGGATAAATGCTACTCCCAGACCCAGATCTATCAGATTGCGCAGGGTGGTGGGACTGTCGCTTTCAAATGCTATGGCGGGAGAAAAGCCTGCCAGTCGGCAGTAGTGTTTCATGATATCGGACAGCCCCATACCCCTTTGCAGGCTGATAAACGGCGCGTCCTTGAGCTGCGCCAGATCCACGCCGCTGCCTTCTGCCAGCGGATGGGAGGCGGGGAGCGCCAGCAGCAGCTCCTCCTCCAGCAGCACGCAGCTGTCGGGCACGCGCGTCGGGCTAAGAGCCGCGTCGATAGTGAGATCGAAACGCGTCTGCTCACTTCCTGTACCGCCCGACTGACTGATAGAAAAGTGAGTCGAGGGGTGCATGCTGCTGTACTCCTGAAGTATACGCGGGATCAGCTTGGACGCGGCCTTCACGCACAGAGATACGGTGACGTCCTGATTTTCGTTATGCTCCTTGAGCTCGCGTCTGGCATCCTCAAGGCTGCACATTATCGCATCTGTATATTTGAGAAGTATTCTCCCGTTTTCATTCAGCTCTATATGCTTCCCCACATGGTCAAACAAGGGATATCCGAGCTCACTTTCGAGCGCACGGATATTCTTGCTCAGTGCGGGCTGAGATATGGAAAGCGCCCGCGCCGCATTGGTGATATGCGACATCTCTGCGGCTGTCTTAAACTGCATCAGCTGATAAAGCTCCATCTGCACACTCCTTAATTGATAACCAAAGATATATAAATAAATGAAAAAGTATAATTATACAT
>CAVJQN010000095.1:0-4525 GCA_963651635.1 Agathobacter sp. | reverse complement strand
GACCGATCCTACGAACTTCCTTCTCATGCATGCCATGGGACCGAATGTCGCGGGAGTCATCGGTACGGCAGTCGCGGCAGGAACCTTCATGGCAGTATTTGGCGTGAAGTGACACAAAGGAGAAAATGATGGAGAAAAAACCCGTTAAGATAGTGGAAACGGTCCTCAGAGACGCGCATCAGTCCCTGATCGCGACGAGGATGCCTACGGAGGAGATGCTCCCGATCATCGACAAGATGGATCAGGTCGGCTACTACGCGGTAGAGTGCTGGGGCGGTGCGACATTTGACGCGTGCATGAGATTTCTGCACGAGGATCCGTGGGAGAGGCTCAGAAAGCTCAGAGCGGGCTTCAAGAATACGAAGCTGCAGATGCTCTTCAGAGGACAGAACATACTCGGCTACAATCACTATGCGGATGATGTGGTCGATTACTTCGTGAAGAAGTCTCTGGACAACGGCATCGATATCATAAGGATATTTGACTGCCTCAACGATCTCAGAAATCTGGAGACCTCGGTACGCGCAGCCAATCAGTACAACGGACATGCGCAGATAGCTTTAAGCTATACGCTCGGCGACGCATATACGCTGGACTACTGGAAGGATATAGCAAAGCGCATCGAGGATATGGGAGCGCAGTCGCTGTGCATCAAGGATATGGCGGGACTACTGACACCGTACGCGGCACAGGAGCTGGTAAGCTCTCTGCGTGAGTCCACGCAGCTGCCGATAGATATCCATACGCACTATACATCAGGTGTGGCAGCCATGACGCTGCTCAAGTCGGTGGAGGCAGGCGCAGATATCATCGATACTGCAAGCTCGCCGTTTGCGATGGGCACGAGCCAGCCTGCTACAGAGGTCATGGTAGAGACATTTAAGGGTACGCCCTATGATACGGGTCTTGATATCAATCTGCTGTCGGAGATCGCCGATTACTTCGAGCCGTACAGAGAGGAGTGCCTCAAGAGCGGCCTGCTCAATACCAAGGTGCTCGGCGTCAATATCAACACGCTGAGATATCAGGTACCGGGAGGTATGCTCTCCAATCTGGTAAGCCAGCTCAAGGAGGCGCATGCCGAGAACCGCTACAGAGAGGTGCTGGAGGAGATCCCGAGAGTCCGCAAGGACTTCGGAGAGCCGCCGCTGGTGACTCCGTCCTCGCAGATCGTCGGCACACAGGCGGTGATGAACGTGCTGGGCGGCGAGAGATACAAGATCGTGCCCAAGGAGTCCAAGAAGATGATGCTCGGCGAGTTCGGTCAGACTGTATCTCCGGTCAATCCCGAGGTGCAGAAGAAGATCATCGGCGACGAGAAGCCCATCACCTGCAGACCTGCGGATCTGATAAAGCCGCAGCTGCCGGGATACGAGGAGGCCATCAAGGACTACAAGCAGCAGGATGAGGACGTGCTCTCGTATGCACTCTTCCCGGCTGTAGCCAAGGACTTCTTCGAGTACAGGAAGGCACAGCAGACAGGCGTGGATATGAGCAAGGCGTCGGAGGGCAGCTATCCCGTCTGACACAATGAAAATATGATCTGAGGTTCGGGCGGGAGATTGTCTCCCGCCCGGCTGTATTGTCTGCCGGCTGCATTAGCTGTGCCAAAACAAGTTTCATTTAACTAAAATCAATTTATATTAACTACACTTTATCTCCCGCGATGGTAAGATGATATATGAAACAGACAGCTGTGCCGTCTGACGGCGGCATCAGCATGAATGAAGGTAGTGCTTCAGGTCTGCGATGCGCGGCATGGAGCAGAACGGGAGGCAGAGCATGAACATCAGAAATGACGGAGTAGTCTCGCAGCTGCTGAAGGATATCCCTATTCCTGCGATGTTTAGGGCCTCGCAGACATTTCCCAAGGAGCATATTCCGATAGATAAGATACCGGATGCGATACGAAAGGAGATGTCGAGGCCTGAGATAGCATCTCGCATCAAGCCGGGTATGCAGATAGCGATCACGGCAGGGAGCCGCGGCATCCGCAATGTCGCACTGATCACCAAGACAATCGTTGATTTTGTGAAGGAGCGGGGAGCTACACCCTTTATAGTACCTGCGATGGGCAGCCACGGCGGTGCGACGGCGCAGGGACAGACGCAGATGCTGGCAGGCTTCGGCATCACGCCGGAGACGATGGGCTGTGAGATCAGATCCTCTATGGAGGTGGTTCATCTGGGACTGTCCGAGCGCGGCAAGGATGTCTATATGGACAAAAATGCGTACGGTGCCGACGGAGTCATCATTTCATGCCGTGTGAAGCCGCATAACGCGTTCCGCGGGCCGATAGAGAGCGGCATATGCAAGATGATGGCGATAGGACTGGGCAAGCAGGCCGGAGCGTCTCTCGTGCACAACGAGGGGATGGACGTCATGACGTGGAATGTGCAGGCCATGGCAAAGGTGATCATAGAGAAGGCGCCTGTGCTGTTCGGTATACCCTGCATCGAGAATGCATATGACGAGACATGTTATTTTGAGGCTGTTCCCGCGGAGGATATACTGACAAGAGAGCCGGAGCTGCTGAAGATGGCATTTGCCAACATGCCGTCGATACTGGTTCAGGAAGCCGATGTGCTGATAGTGGACAATGTGGGCAAGAACTTCAGCGGAACAGGCGTAGATCCCAATATCACGGGAGAGTTTTCGACACCGTACGTAACGGGAGGACTGAAGGCGCAGCGCAGATGCTATCTGAATCTGACGCCTGAGTCTCACGGCAATGCGCTCGGAACGGGACTGGCATCTGCCATCACCAAGAAGATATTTGATGAGATGGATTTGGAGATGATGTACCCGAACTGCATCACAAGTACGGTTATCAAATCAGCGATGATACCTGCCGTACTCTACTCGGACAGGGAGGCGATACAGTTCTGCATACGTACCTGCAACAAGATCGATATCGAGCATCCGCGGGTGGTACGTATCAAAAACAGTCTGCATATCGGAGAGATTATGCTCTCCGAGTCCTACTACGAGGAAGTGAAGGCCGGACGATATCCGGGCGTTGAGGCGCTTGATGCGCCCGCTGTGCTCGATTTCGACAGCGAGGGAGAGCTGCTGACGAAAGTGTGAGGCAGTGGCTTAGCCCGTCGAGGAGCGAAGCTCCGCTGAGGGGCTCTAGCACTGGTCTAATGATAACAAGGAGGAATGTATGGAGAAATATCTCAGCCTCAGGATCAAGGATGAGGACAACGTAGCAGTAGCTATCGAGGATATCCCGAAGGGAGCGGATGTCTACCTGTCGGCGGTGCCGGACTGCGAGCCGGTCAGAGCGCTGGATCCGATACCGCAGGCACACAAGATAGCACTGGTTGATATCCCGAAGGATGCACCGGTCAGACGCTATGGTGTAGTGCTCGGATATGCGATCGACGATATCAAAAAGGGACAGTGGATCAACGAGCATATGCTGCATCTGCCGCAGAGCCCGGATCTGCATGATATGCCCTACGGAACCAATATAGTTCCGATGGACAAGCTCCCCGATCCGCCGCGGAAGACATGGATGGGCTATAGAAATGCGACAGGATATGCGGGAACACGCAATATACTGGGCATAGTGACGACCGTACAGTGTGTGGCAGGCGTTGTGGAGACGGCTCTCAAGCACATAAAGGAGGAGCTCCTGCCGAAGTATCCGTATGTTGATGATGTGATAGCCGTGACGCATCCGTACGGCTGCGGTGTGGCCATCAATGCGCGCGAGGCATATATACCGATCAGGTATGTCCGCAACATCATCCATCATCCGAACTTCGGCGGAGAGATCATGGTCGTCGGACTCGGCTGCGAGAAGCTGACATTTGACCGAGTGCTCACTCCCGAGGAAAATATCCCGGAAAATACCATCACCCTGCAGGACTACGAGGGGCATGATGCGATGATGTCTGCCATCTATGAGATGGCAGACAGGAAGCTGGCTCGGCTGAACGAGAGAAGGCGTGAGGAGCTGCCGCTCTCACAGCTTCTTGTCGGTATGCAGTGCGGAGGATCGGATGCTCTCTCGGGAGTCACGGCCAATCCGAGTGCGGGATATGCTGCGGATATGCTGGTCAAGGGAGGCGGAACGGTAATGTTCTCCGAGGTGACGGAGGTGCGCGACGGCGTGCATTATCTGGCGGAGAGATGCGTGGATGCTGCAACTAGAGACAAGCTGGCGGCGGAGATGAAATGGTACGATGACTATCTCGACGAGGGCGGTGTGGATCGCGATGCCAATCCGACACCGGGCAATAAAAAGGGCGGTCTGGCCAATATCGTCGAGAAGGCGATGGGATCCATAGCAAAATCAGGTACAGCGCCCATAGTCGAGGTGCTCAGCCCCGGCGAGATGCCGACTAAGCACGGACTCATATATGCGGCTACGCCTGCGAGTGATATCGTATGCGGCCCCAGTCAGCTGGCCAGCGGCATAGGTCTGCAGGTATTTATGACCGGACGCGGGACACCCTACGGACTGGCGGCAGCGCCTGTCATCAAGGTATGCTCCAGAACGGAGATGAAGAATCAC
>CAVJQN010000094.1:0-8581 GCA_963651635.1 Agathobacter sp. | reverse complement strand
TCAAGCAGCAGACGAAGTAGCCTGCGGGAGGCGGAGCCCACGGCTTGAGAGATACACGGGAGGGTCGCGTCATGACTGTGCGGCATGTCATTATCATAGTGAGTGCATGGGCAGGGCTTTCGGTTCTGGCAGCGTGCGGCCGCGCGGCAGGGGCGGCAGACACTCAGACGACCGGATATGCAGATGTGCAGACAGACGGACAGAATGTCGCCTCGACCGAGGGTGCAGATATGCAGTCAGACAGCCAGAATGTCACCTCGACTGACGCGCATATGGACGGTCGGACGCAGGCATACTCAGAAGCTAATACAGGCAGCCGGATGGAAGGACAAACAGACAGGCAGATGGTTTATACATATGCGGATACAGAAGTGTACTGCAATGGTTTTTATATAACCAAGACGGTTTATGTGCCCGGTGAGATGAAGCTGTATTACAGCGGGGCTGATGAACTCAGGGACAATAAAATCCGATGCTACGGCGCGGATTTTGCGGATCTGGGAGATGACTTCACGCATACCTTTGCCGGTGGTGTACTGACCGTCAGGTCGCAGTTTGCGGATAAAATCAGCGGTATCGAGATAGACGATGCGGACGGCGGGGTCATCTATCATCTGCGTTATCTGGACTCCGGGCAGTTTGCATGGATGGCGGAGGAACTGTGGCTGGATGAGGGCTGGACAGAGGTCGGCGACAGGGAGCGCTACTACAGCACGGCGGAGCTGAAGGAGCAGGAGGAAGCGGCCGCGGCAAAGCGACATGAGACGCTGGACATATTCACTCTGCTGGAGGGTACATGGATATCCGGGGATGAGAACATGAAATGGACATTTACCATAGAGGACGGCGGGGAGGTGTTCAAGGCTGCGGCGATGTGGTACGACCCGGAGCAAAAAGAATGGGAGGACGATTGCATGTCCGTAGAGACTGCATATCAGTCACCGTACTATGACGGCGAGGGCGAGGGCGAGGAGACAGACAGTATAGAGATTATCATGGTCAACGCCAGCCACTCATTACCCGATCTGACGGCTGTATATGATCCCGACGGACCTGTCCTGAGGTTTGGAGATGAGGCGTACCGCAGACAATAGACATAATAAGATGGCAGCGTTCTAAAATGGATGCTGCCTGTTTTATTTTCCGGGCATTTCAATCAGACGCTAGGCAAAACAAAAACCGCCTTAAAGCCTGTAAAATCAAGGATTTCAGCTATGAAGCGGTTGCATCAAAAAATCGGGGTGACAGGATTCGAACCTGCGACCCCCTGGTCCCAAACCAGGTACTCCACCAAACTGAGCCACACCCCGACATATTCAAAGACCCTATATCCGCGCATATCCAAAGCCCCTGAACACTCGTTGCATTATATGGTAGCAGTATTTTTTTGTCAAGGAACGCAGGCGCGTCTCATTGCGTATACAGGCGGTTTCTGCTATACTTCACCCTATCTTTGCGCAGATAGTGCGGCGCGGATATATAAGTGCGGATGCGGCATCACGGGGACAGCAATGAAAGCCCGGAGGGCACGCATGGCAGAAGAACGGAGATACAGATGATCAGTGCAAATGGTGTAACGCTCAGACTCGGCAAAAAGGCTCTGTTTGAGGATGTGAATATAAAGTTTGTGGAGGGCGAGTGCTACGGCCTGATAGGCGCCAACGGCGCGGGCAAGTCCACATTTCTGCGCATACTGTCGGGACGGCTGGAGCCGACGAACGGCGATATAGCGATCACTCCCGGACAGAGACTGTCATTTCTGGAACAGGATCATTTCAAATATGACGAATATACAGCGCTGGAGACAGTCATCATGGGCAATCAGCGCCTCTATGACGTCATGAAGGAGAAGGACGCAATCTATGCCAAGGAGGACTTCACGGACGAGGACGGCATCAAGGCGGCGGAGCTGGAGGGCGAGTTCGCCAATATGAACGGCTGGGAGGCGGAGTCTGACGCGGAGAGCCTGCTGAACGGTCTCGGAGTGGACACTCAGTATCATTACTCGCAGATGGCAACATTGCCCGGACCGATCAAGGTCAAGGTGCTGCTGGCGAGGGCGCTCTTCGGCAATCCCGATATACTGCTGCTGGACGAGCCTACGAACAACCTCGATCTGGACGCTATCGCATGGCTGGAGGAGTTCCTCATCAACTTTGAAAATACGGTCATCGTCGTATCGCATGACAGATATTTCCTGAACAAGGTCTGCACCAGCATCGCGGACATCGACTACGGCAAGATACAGCTCTATGCCGGAAACTATGATTTCTGGTACGAGTCCAGCCAGCTGATGGTGCGCCAGATGAAGGAGGCGAACCGCAAGAAGGAGGAGAAGATCAAGGAGCTGCAGGAGTTCATCAGAAGATTCTCCGCCAATGCCTCCAAGTCCAAGCAGGCGACCAGCCGCAAGCGCGCCCTGGAGAAGATACAGCTGGACGAGATCAGACCGTCGAGCCGCAAGTATCCGTATATCGACTTCAGACCCAACCGGGAGATAGGCAATGAGGTGCTGGAGGTATCGCATCTGTCCAAGACGATAGACGGGGTGAAGGTGATAGACGATATCAGCTTCGTGCTCAACCGCACGGACAAGGTCGCATTTGTCGGACCGGACGAGATGGCGAAGACCACGCTGTTTAAGATACTGTCGGGCGAGATGGAGCCGGACGAGGGCTCCTACAAGTGGGGTCTGACGACATCGACCTCGTATTTCCCCAAGGACAATACCAAGGATTTCTCGGGCGATGAGACGATCACGGAGTGGCTGACAGGATATTCGGAGAACAAGGATGCTACATATGTCAGAGGCTTTCTGGGCAGGATGCTCTTCGCCGGAGAGGACGGCGTGAAGATGGTCAGGGTACTCTCCGGAGGCGAGAAGGTCAGAGTCATGCTGAGCAAGCTGATGATCAGCGGAGCCAATGTTCTCATACTCGACGAGCCGACCGACCATCTGGACATGGAGTCCATATCGGCGCTGAATACCGGACTGATCAAGTTCCCGGGTGTGCTCCTGTTCTCATCGCGCGATCATCAGATAGTGCAGACGACGGCCAACCGTATCATGGAATTCATCGGAGGCAGGCTCATAGACAAGATGACGACCTATGACGAATATCTCGAGAGCGATGAGATGGCAAGAAAGAGATTTACATATACGATATCGGAAGAGGCGAAGAAGGACGACTGATGAAGCTGATATCATGGAATGTGAACGGGCTGAGAGCGGCTGTCGGCAAGGGATTTCTGGACTTCTTCCACGAGATAGATGCCGATGTCTTCTGCGTGCAGGAGACGAAGCTGCAGGAGGGTCAGATAGAGCTGGACCTGCCGGGATATTATGACTACTGGAGCTATGCCGATAAGAAGGGCTACTCCGGGACGGCGATATTTACCAAGGAAAAGCCGCTCAATGTGAGCTATGGACTGGGCGAGGACGAGCATGACCACGAGGGACGGCTCATCACGGCAGAGTTTGAGACATATTATATGGTCTGCTGCTACACGCCCAATGCGCAGAGAGAGCTGACGAGGCTTAGCTACCGCATGAGATGGGAGGATACGCTGCACGGTTATCTGAAGGGTCTGGACGAGAAAAAGCCCGTGATCTATTGCGGCGATCTGAACGTGGCGCACGAGGAGATAGACCTGAAGAATCCGAAAAGCAACAGGGGCAATGCAGGATTTACCGACGAGGAGCGCGCGAAGATGACGCAACTGCTGGCGGATGGCTTTACGGACAGCTTCAGATACCTGTACCCGGAGCGTACGGATGCGTACTCATGGTGGTCATATATGGGACGCGCGCGTGAGAAAAATGTCGGCTGGCGTATAGACTACTTTATCGTAAGCAGCAGAGCTGCCGGAGCGATACGAGAGGCGGATATCTATCCGGATGTGACGGGCTCGGATCATTGCCCGGTCGGACTCGAGATCGATATCTGAGAGGCGGGTATGTCGCTGAAATCTTAAGGAGGCTTCGGGTGTCAGAGCACCCGAAGCTCCGGTTATATAAATCATTTGGTAATTCGAACTCACACGATCCGGCATCAGTGCCGATTTGCAGTAAAAGACAGGAGGTTACTTATGGAAAGAGAAATGCTGCTCAACATACTGGAGCGTAATGCGAGAATGTCAACAAAGGATCTGGCCGCCATCCTGGGAACCGACGCGACGGCGGTTGAGGCGAGGATCGAGGAGCTTGAGGAGAAAAATATCATCAGAGGCTATAACACGATCATAGACTGGTCCGCGGTAGGCGATGAGAAGGCGGATGCATTTATCGAGGTCAGGGTATCTCTGTCCAGAGACAACAATTTTGATACGATAGCCGAGAAGATATATCAGTATCCCGAGGTGACCACCATGTATCTGATGAGCGGGAGCTTCGATTTCGGCGTCTTTGTCTCTGGCAAGACCATGCGCGAGGTGGCGATGTTCGTATCTGAAAAGCTCTCCACCATCGAGGGCGTGACCAACACGTCCACACAGTTCATACTCAAGAATTACAAGGATCACAGCATCATCATCAGTGAGAACAGGAAAGACGAGAGGGAAGTGCTGTCATGAGAAATCCGCTGAACAGTTATATAGAGAGCATCCCGCCGTCGGGGATACGAAGGTTCTTTGACTATGTGGCGGAGATGGACTCCGACGATGCCATATCTCTGGGTGTGGGCGAGCCTGATTTTGATACGCCGTGGCATGTCAGGGAGGAGGGCATATATGCGCTGACCAAGGGGCGCACCTTCTATACGGGCAATGCCGGCCTCAAGGAGCTGCGCCGCGAGATAGCCGGTTTTCTGAGCAGGCATTATGATCTGAGTTACGATCCGCTGCACGAGGTGCTGGTGACGGTAGGCGGCTCGGAGGCGATAGATCTGTGCTTTCGGGCGATGCTGGATGCAGGCGACGAGGTGATCATCCCGGAGCCGGCATATGTTTCCTACAAGCCGTGCGCCATACTGGCAGGCGCGACGCCTGTGACGGTGGAACTCAAGGAGGAGTACAAGTTCAAGCTCCAGCCCGAGCAGCTGGAGGAAAAGATAACGGACAAGACCAAGCTACTGCTGCTGTCATACCCGAACAATCCGACCGGGGCTGTCATGACCAGAGAGGATCTGGAGAAGATAGCGCAGATAGTGATCAAGCATGATCTGTACGTGCTGTCTGACGAGATATATTCGGAACTGACATATACCGGAGAAAATCATGTGAGCATAGCGTCGCTCCCGGGTATGTGGTCGAGAACCATCGTCGTCAACGGCTTTTCCAAGTCATATGCCATGACAGGCTGGAGGATCGGATATGCGGCGGCGCCTGCGCTCATCATGGCGCAGATGCTCAAGATCCACCAGTTCGCCATCATGTGCGCGCCGACCAATTCGCAGTATGCAGCGATAGAGGCGATGAAAAACGGCGACGAGGATATAGCATATATGCGCGGCGAGTACAACATACGCAGGAAATATCTACTGGATGCGTTTGCACAGCTTGATATACCGTGCTTTGAGGCTGAGGGCGCGTTTTACGTATTTCCGTGCATCAGGAGATTCGGCATGACCAGCGAGGAATTTGCCAACAGGCTTCTTGAGGAGCAGCATCTTGCGGTGATACCGGGCAGCGCGTTCGGAGACTCCGGAGAGGGCTTTCTGAGGATATCCTATGCATATTCTCTCAAGGATCTCAAGAAGGCGATGAAGCGGCTTGAGCTGTTTATAGAAGGACTGGACGCGAAAGCGTGACGGATATGCGCCTGCCGGTGCATCGCCTATGTGACAGCCTGTGCGGCATCTGCCGCACAGGCCGCTTTTTCCGGGGCACCATCCTTTTAAGATACGTGCTTGACAAAGGCGGCGCCATCCAATACAATAAGCAAGCGTGTTTTTGAGCATGGTATGCAGAGGTATCGAAGCGGTCATAACGAGGCGGTCTTGAAAACCGTTTGTCCGAAAGGGCACATGGGTTCGAATCCCATCCTCTGCGTCTTTATCTAATGAAACCTAGCAGCTTTGAGGGTTATATGCAGAAGTACCCAAGTGGTCGAAGGGGCTCGCCTGGAAAGTGAGTAGGTCGTTAATAGCGGCGCGCGGGTTCAAATCCCGCCTTCTGCGTCATCGAAACAAGTGAGCCCCCGTAAGGGGCTTTTTCGATATAATGAGCCGTAGTGGCGGAACTGGCAGACGCCCGGGACTTAAAATCCCGTGAGTAGCGATACTCGTACCGGTTCGATCCCGGTCTGCGGCATATATGCTCCGGGAGATACCGCGATGCTGTGCGCTGCATAGTCTCACGGTATCTCCCGGATTTGTCATGTCAGCCGATGCGGTATGCCGTGAACCTGATGTATCGCCGCATATATGATGCTCCTCCTGCAGGAAAGGCGAGGATATGTTGTCCCTGAGAAGATGCTGGGTTGAGATCGACCTGAAAAAAATAACAGATAATTACAGAATATGTATGGAGCAGCTCCCCGACGGATGCCGGGCGATCGCAGTCGTCAAGGCGGATGCCTACGGCCACGGAGATAAGGAGGTGGCGGCTGCTCTGCAGGCGGCAGGCTGCCGTGACTTTGCAGTGTCCAATGCGAACGAGGCGCAGAACCTGCGCGAGGCCGGAGTGACCGGAAGCATACTGGTGCTGGGATATACGCCGGTGGATATGGCGCAGCAGCTGGTGAGAGACGATATCATGCAGACCATCGTCTCGGAGGAATACGCCCGGCGGCTGGCAGATACCGGTATACCTGTCAGGTGCCAGTGGGCGATAGATACCGGCATGAACCGGATAGGACTGGACGGCGACGAGCCGGAGTGCTGTGAGCAGATTATAAGGCGATATGCGGAGCGGCTGAACACAGCCGGCATGTTTACGCATCTGAGCGTGGCTGATGCAAAAGATGAGGAGTCGGCGGCATTTACCCGCGGACAGATCGAAAAGTTCGCTGTGCTGGCGAGGTCAGTCAGAGATCTGAAGCTGCCTTATGTGCACTGTATGAACAGCGCGGGCGGACTGTATTACATGAAGGAATGTAGGGACAGAGAGCTGACGGGCTACTGCCGCCTGGGCATCGTGATGTACGGACTCAAGCCGGATTATACCGACAGGCTGCCGGAGGGAGTCACCTCGGCGCTGACATGGAAGTCCGTCATATCCATGGTCAAGGAGGTGCATCGCGGCGAGACGATAGGCTACGGCAGGACATATACCTGCGGCAGAGAGTCGCGCATAGCGACTGTGCAGGCGGGTTATGCTGACGGCTACCCGCGTCTGCTGTCCAATCGGGGCTGTGTGCTGGTGCGCGGACACAGAGCGCCTATAGTCGGCAATATATGCATGGATCAGATGATGGTCGATGTGACGGATATCCCGGACGCGCAGGTCGATGATGAGGCGGTGCTGCTGGGCAGGAGCAGGGATCTGGAATATACGGCAGACGAGATGGCGCATACCATCGGTACGATAGGATATGAGATCATCTGCGGCATCAGCAAGCGCACGGAGCGCAGATATGTATGAGGCTTCCTTTACGAGGCGGCTGTGCTGTGTTAGAATGAACCGGCATGCAGACTGAAACTGTGGCTTACGTGAGCCAAGGGGGAATATGGCTAGTTATGTGATGAGGGGCGGCAATCCTCTGAGCGGCGAGGTGCATATAAGCGGCGCGAAGAACGCGGCGTTGGGTATACTGGCGGCGGCTGTCATGACAGATGAGGATGTGATCGTGCGCAATATCCCGGATGTCAGCGATACAAACGCACTTCTGGAGGCGATAAGCGAGATAGGTGCAAAAGTAGAGCACATCGACAGCGGTACGGTGCGCATCAACGCTCGTACGATAGACACTGTAGTGGTGGACAATGATCCTATACGCAAGATCCGCGCGGGGTACTATCTCATAGGCGCGCTGCTCGGCAAGTACAAGTCGGCCGAGGTGCCGCTGCCCGGAGGGTGCGATATAGGACGCAGACCGATAGATCAGCACATCAAGGGCTTTCGGGCGCTGAATGCCGTCGTAGAGGTCGAGGGCGGCTTCGTGAAGGCGCACTCGGACAGGCTGACGGGCAGTCATATATATCTGGACAGGGTATCCGTAGGAGCGACGATCAATGTCATGCTGGCGGCGGTTCTGGCGGCAGACAAGACCATCATCGAAAATGTGGCCAAGGAGCCGCATGTGGTCGATGTGGCAAACTTCCTGAACAGCATGGGAGCCGATATCAGGGGCGCGGGCACCGATGTCATCAGGATCAGCGGAGTAGAAAGGCTGCACGGCACGGACTATTCGATCATACCCGATCAGATAGAGGCGGGGACTTTCATGTGCGCCGCCGCCATCACCAGAGGCGACGTCATGGTCGGCAATATCATCCCCAAGCATATGGAGGCTATCTCTGCCAAGCTGCACGAGATAGGCTGTGAGCTGGTGGAGCTGGACGACGCGATCCGCGTGGTCGGCAGAAATGACCAGAGAGCGACGCATGTCATGACTCTGCCCTATCCGGGCTTTCCTACGGATATGCAGGCGCAGCTTACGGCGGTGCTGACGCTGGCTCGCGGCACGAGCATGGTCATAGAG
>CAVJQN010000093.1:0-2977 GCA_963651635.1 Agathobacter sp. | reverse complement strand
GGTCTACACAGGTCTGTATCATACGGGCGCGGGGGTGCCTGAGAGCATCATCCCGTGCGCAGCGATGGATATAAGAGAGCTGCTGGCGGAGCTGGAAAGACGCGGCGAGCCGGTGGTATTTATGGGAGACGGAGTGCCTGTCTATGCGCCTGTGATAGATAAGGAGTGCAATGTGCCTTACTCATATGCTCCGCCGCATCTGGCAAGGCAGCGCGCGGGAGCTGTGGCGACGCTGGGCGCGATATACTATCGCGAGGGCAGGCTGACGGACGCGGCTGCATTTGCCCCGGAATACCTGAGAAAGAGCCAGGCGGAGCGTGAGCGCGAGGAGGCCGGACTGTGCGTGTGAGACTAGTAGAGGAAGCGGATGCCGACGCCATAACCGCTCTGGAGGAGGAGTGCTTTACCGACGCGTGGAGCCCGGCGCTGATGTCGCAGATGTTCGCGAGTGAGTGGGACCGGATCTATGTGCTGGAGGACGAGGGCAAAGTCATAGGATATGCGGATGTCAGGAATATGTACGGCGACTGCGACCTCATGAGCATCTGCGTGACGCGCGAGGCAAGAGGCAGAGGCGGCGCGAGCCTGCTGATGGAGCATATACTGGAGCAGGCGCGGGCGGATGACGCGCGTCAGATACTGCTGGAGGTACGCCGCAG
Source organism: Agathobacter sp. (assembly GCA_963651635.1). Lineage (GTDB taxonomy): Bacteria > Bacillota > Clostridia > Lachnospirales > Lachnospiraceae > Darwinimomas. The sequence continues at coordinate 2,318 of CAVJQN010000093.1, read as the reverse complement.
CAACGAGGCGGCGATAGGGCTGTACAGGAAGTTCGGCTTTGAGGAGCTGGGGGTTCGCAGGAACTATTACGCCAATCCGGTCGAGGATGCAGTGGTGATGCTGATGGAGTTTAAGCGTTGAGCCATGCCGGCGCGGGTGTTATTTGTCACCAACTGATACCCGGATTGCTCCGCACGTTGACCTTAGTATCATAAGAATAAGAGGTAAAAATGCTGGATATATGTTTGCTCGGAACGGGCGGGATGATGCCGATGCCGCAGCGCTGGCTGACTTCCATGCTCGCCAGATGCGGCGGTGTGGATCTGATGATAGACTGCGGCGAGGGTACGCAGATCGCGCTCAAGGAGAAGGGCTGGAGCCCCAAGCCCATAGATATCATGTGCTTTACGCACTATCATGCGGATCATATCAGCGGACTGCCGGGTATGCTCCTGTCCATGGCCAATGCCGAAAAGACGACGCCGCTCATCATGATAGGTCCCAAGGGGCTGCAGGGCGTCACCGGTGCTCTGCGCGTCATCACACCGGGGCTGCCCTTTGAGATCCGATATATCGAGCTGGACGAGCCGAGAAAGCATATCAGTCTGGAACCGTATGAGATAGATGCATTTCGCGTCAATCACAATACCATATGCTACGGCTACCGCATCACTATCCCGAGAAAGGGGCGTTTTGACGCGGAGAGAGCCAGACAGCAGGATATACCGCTCAAGCTCTGGAACCGCCTCCAGCACGGAGAGACGGTCACGCAGGACGGTCGGACATATACGCCCGATATGGTCATGGGAGAGTCGCGGCGCGGTCTGAAGGTATGCTATACGACGGACACGAGACCTGTGCCTGTGATCAGCGAGTATGCGTCGGATGCCGATCTGTTCATATGCGAGGGCATGTACGGCGAGGAGGGGATGGACGTAAAGGCTCGCGAGCACAAGCATATGACCATGCAGGAGGGGGCAATGCTGGCGGCAAAGGCAGATCCTCAGCCGCGCGAGATGTGGTTCACGCACTACAGTCCGTCCATGATGCGCCCGGATGCCTATATCAAGGAGATAAAAAAGATATTTCCGGCGGCGAAGGCGGCGAGAGACGGATGGAGCATGGATCTGGGATTCGATGACGAGGGCGGAGACGGAGACCGGCAGTTGCCCTAGGGGAAATGCTATATTGACGACCCGAAGCGGAAAGCATGATGAAAGCTCCGGCGGACAGATGCGGAAACAATTTGAAGGTGATTGGGGAAATGCATGAAGAATGAGCGCGGAAATGCATGAAAAATAATCGCGGAAATGCATTGAAAGTAAGCGCGGAGATACTGCCGGAAGAGGGAAGAATGAAAAAAGATATGAAGGATATACATATTCTTGCGATAGAGTCCTCATGCGACGAGACAGCAGCGTCGGTGGTCAGAAACGGCCGTCTGGCGCTCAGCAATGTGATATCATCGCAGATCGCGCTGCATACGCTCTACGGCGGTGTGGTGCCGGAGATCGCCTCCAGAAAACATGTCGAGAATATAGTTCCGGTGGTGCGCGCAGCGCTCTCAGACGCGGACATGACGATAGCCGATATGGACGCGGTGGCGGTCACATACGGACCGGGGCTGGTGGGCGCGCTGCTGGTGGGTGTATCGGCGGCGAAGGCGATAGCCTATGCCGCACACAAGCCGCTCGTGGGTGTGCATCATATAGAAGGGCATGTATCGGCGAATTTCATAGAGTATCCCGAGCTTCAGCCGCCCTTTCTGTGTCTGATAGTATCGGGAGGACATACGAATCTGGTCGTGGTCGAGGACTACGGGAGATTTCGCATGATAGGAACGACGCGTGACGACGCGGCAGGCGAGGCATATGACAAGGTCGCACGCAGCATCGGTCTGGGATATCCCGGCGGTCCGAAGATAGATAAGGAAGCTAAAAAGGGCGATCCGAACGCCATACATTTCCCCAAGGCGAAGGTAGAGGGTGCGCCGTATGATTTCAGCTTCAGCGGGCTCAAGAGCGCGGTGCTGAACTATCAGAACCATGCGCATATGACGGGTGAGACCGTAGATCCGGCGGATCTGGCGGCATCGTTTCAGAAGGCAGTGGTGGATGTGCTCGTGGAGCATACGATAGAGGCGGCAAAGGAGTATGGCTTCACGCAGATAGCCATGGCAGGCGGTGTATCTGCCAACTCGGAGCTGCGAGCGCGGATGAAAGATGCCTGCGACAGACGCGGATATAAGATGTATGTTCCGTCACCGGTTTTGTGTACGGACAATGCAGCCATGATAGGAGCTGCGGGCTACTATCGGTATATAGCAGGGCGCAGAGAC
>CAVJQN010000092.1:0-6047 GCA_963651635.1 Agathobacter sp. | reverse complement strand
GGATGAAGGACTGCGTGATGCATACGACCAATCTGGTGCAGGAGAACTGCGGTGATATACTGGCGGCGGCCAAGGATATCAACGAGGCCAGAGCGGCAGCGGCTGAGCAGGTCGTAGAGGATGAAGCATCCGGGACAGAGACAAAGACCGAGGCGGAGGCAAAGACCGAGGCTGCAGCACAGTAGGACAGATACACGCGAGGTCGCCCGCTCATGCGGGCGACTTCTTACTTTTGAGGATTGCGGGAGCGCTATGCGCGCAGCAACCTGTATCACAGTAGCAAATCATATTACAATCGGAGCAAATCATGAAGTGTAGAATCATGCACGAGAGCAGCGGGCGTATCCGTCTGCGTGCTCTAAAAAAACGTATGACCATGGCGGAGGCAGATCAGCTCCAGGACTATCTGAACGCACTGCCGTGTGTGCGTGCGGCTACGGTATATGAGCGCACCTGCGATATGGTCATCATATATGCCGCAGGAGACAGGAGGGCGCAGGCTGCCGGAGCCGGGCAGAGCCGGGCGGCGATACTGGAGGGCGTGGCGGCATTTGCCTTTGACAGGAAGGCGCTGGTGGAGTCTACGCCGGAGCGCAGTCCCCGGGCACTCAACCGTCAGTATCAGGAAAAGCTGGTCTCGAGGATCCTCTTTAAGGCGGCGCGCGGGCTGTTTCTGCCGATGCCGCTGCGCAGGGCATATACCATCGTGACGGCGATTCCATATATATACAAGGGTTTGCGGTGCATACGAAGAGGCAGTCTGGAGGTCGAGGTACTGGACGCGCTCTCGGTCGGCGCATCCGTCATGAGGGGCGACCACGATACCGCTAGCTCAGTCATATTCCTGCTGGGTATAGGCGAGCTGCTGGAGGAGTGGACGAGGAAGAAGTCGCTGAGCGATCTGGCGCGCTGCATGTCGCTGAACGTGGATCGCGTATGGCTGAAAACCGGGGACAGCGAAGTACTGACGCCCATCAACAGCATCAAACCGGGAGATATCATCTGCGTGCATACCGGCAATGTGATCCCGCTGGACGGCAAGGTCGTCTCGGGAGAGGCAAGCGTCAATCAGGCATCTCTGACGGGAGAGTCTCTCGCCGTGAGAAAGGCAGCGGGAGCCGTAGTCTACGCGGGAACCGTAGTAGAAGAGGGCGAATGTGTGATTTGCGTCGAGCAGCAGTCCGGCGCAGGCAGGTACGACCAGATCGTCAGGATGATCGAGGAGTCGGAGAAGCTCAAGTCCTCGACAGAGACCAGAGCGCTGGCGCTCGCAGACAGGCTCGTGCCGTACAGCCTGGCGGGCACGGCGCTGACATATCTGCTCACGCGCAATGTGACCAGAGCACTGTCGATACTGATGGTAGACTTCTCATGCGCTCTCAAGCTGTCCATGCCGCTGTCAGTGCTGTCGGCTATGCAGGAGTGCGGCAGCTACCATATCACCGTCAAGGGCGGCAAGTATCTGGAGGCCATGGCCAAGGCGGATACGATAGTATTTGACAAGACGGGCACACTGACATATGCCACACCGTCCGTGGCACAGGTAGTGCCGTTCAGAGACAGGAGCGAGGACGAGGTGCTGCGCGTGGCCGCGTGCCTTGAGGAGCATTATCCCCACTCCATGGCCAATGCCGTGGTCAGGGAGGCAGTCCGCCGGGGCATATCGCACGAGGAGATGCACTCCGAGATCGAGTACGTGGTGGCGCACGGCATCGCGAGCCGCATCAACGGCGCGCGGGTGGTGATAGGCAGCTATCACTTTGTATTTGAGGACGAGGGCTGTGTGATACCGGACGGAGAGCAGGAGAGATTTGACGCGCTGCCGCAGGAGTACTCACATCTGTATCTGGCGATCAACGGCAAGCTGGCAGGCGTGATATGCATCGCGGATCCCCTGCGGCAGGAGGCTCGCGAGGTGCTGGACGCTCTGCGGGAGCTCGGCATCACCGAGACCGTGATGATGACCGGGGACAATGCTCACACCGCCGCGCTCATCGCGCGTCAGGTCGGTGTGAATCGGTACTTTGCAGAGGTGCTGCCTGAGGACAAGGCGAGATTCGTAGAGCAGGAGAAGGCGGCAGGGCGTACCGTGGTCATGATAGGCGACGGCATCAATGACTCGCCCGCGCTGTCGGCGGCGGATGTAGGCATCGCCATCAGTGATGGCGCGGCTATCGCCAGAGAGATAGCGGATATCACCATCGCGGCAGACGATCTGCGTGAGCTCATCCGGCTCAAGAGGATATCCGACGGGCTGCTGGCACGCATCAATCATAACTACAGCTTTGTCATGAGCTTCAACGGAACGCTGATAGTGCTCGGCGCACTTGGTGTGCTTCAGCCCGCTACATCGGCGCTGCTGCACAATATGTCAACCATCGCGATCAGCATGCACAGCATGACAAGGCTGCTGGAGGAATGATGACTATCTGGCATAAAACCGGGCATTGCAGGGAAAAGTAAAAAAGAGTAAAATACACGCAAAAGAGTAAAAGAAAGTAAAAGAAAGTAAAAGAAAGTAAAGAAGAGTAAATGGAAGTAAAAAGAGTAAACGACAGTAAACAGTTGTATCATGAAAGGCATACATGCAGAATCCATTCACACTCACATTTGGGAAAAACCCGATCGAATCAGTGGAACGTCCGGTTCAGATAAATGAGATAACAGAAGCATTTACCGCGGAAACTGTAAATCAGCAGATGTTCATCATCACAGGTGTGCGCGGGTCAGGCAAGACAGTGATGATGACTAATATATCGCAAAAGCTAAGAGAGATGGATGGCTGGGTGGTGATCGAGCTGAATCCGGCCGCTGATCTGCTGATGTCGATACTGTCAAAGCTGAACAGCAATCCAAGTTGCCAAAGCCTGATTAAGGCGGCAAAGCTGGATCTTTCGTTCTTTGGCTTCGGTATATCCGTAGAGGGAGCTTTGCCGATCACCGATGCGGAAACGGCAATTATCAAGATACTGGAACGGCTGAAGAAGGAGAATAAGAGGCTGTTGATCACAATCGATGAAATGACGAACAGTGAAAGCATGAAGGTTTTTGCCGGGTCATTTCAGATATTTGTAAGGCAGGAGCTGCCGGTGTTTCTGCTTGGGACGGGTCTGTATGAAAACATAGAGGAGATCCAGAATGAAAAGAGCCTGACATTTTTATACAGGGCTCCGAAGATACAGCTAAGGCCATTGAACAGAAAGGCCATGGCCATAAAGTATGAAAAGATATTCAGCATATCAGGTGAAGATGCAGATGCTATGGCAGATCTTACAATGGGATATTCATTTGCATTTCAGGTTTTAGGGTATCTGACGTGGAATAATGAAGGCAACTACAGGGGCGTGCTGGATGAGTATGAGCAGTATCTGGCAGAATTCGTATATGATAAGCTCTGGTCGGAGCTTTCCGAGAAGGATAAGCGGGTTGCAAAGGGAATCGCGGAAGTCAAGAGCAGAAGCGTCAAGGATATCAGAGAGCATCTGGGACTTGAGGCCAACGAATTCAACCCATACCGCAAACGGCTTATAAGAAAGGGTATTGTGTCGGGAGATGTAAGAGGGTATCTGCACTTTACATTGCCGCTTTTTGACAGATATGCGAAGATGAACTGATGATAACGGTGCGCTGACTTGGGAAAATGGATAAAAAGAGTAAATAACAGCAAAAGAAGAAGGAAGACTGATACACGGAGGCTTTTGTGATTTAGCCACAGCATACCAGTCTGTGTACATCAGCTATTGAAAGCGCCGCACACCGAACGGTACATACGGTGCTGTGAGAGGACGACGGCTAATCACCGCCTCCTACTCGATCCTTTATTCCAATGTCAGCAGAAGGGCCATCTTGAATTTCTTGGTTGCCTTGACGCTATGCAGCCCTGCTTTGGCAAAATGGAAGTTCTCTCCCGCCTTAATCGGATATTCTTTCCCTTCATAGCCGATAACACCCTCACCGTCCAGTGCAAAGATGATCGCCTCACCGGGAGCCGCATGTTCTGAAAGTCCCGTGCCCTCATCAAATGCCATGACCACAAATTTCATTTTGTCATTGTGCACCACATCCATGTTGACGATTTTTCCGTCGGCATATGGGACAAGCTCCGCCAGCTTGAAAACTTCACCTGCTTTGATTGCTTCGTTCATAATATCACTCCTCCTGATTGAAATTTCTGTATATACAGCGCCTTCCGATGTCCGCATTCCCATCGGGGTATCTGTTAGGGTTATAATGCAGTCTCCTGTGTGCAGAGTTTTTGAGAAACCCTCCGCACCGTAGACCTCGACACTGCCGTCTGCTACGATGAGCAGCTTGAAATACGGGTAAATCTCCGCGCTTATATCTGTATGCCTTGCCAGCGAGAAATAAATGATGTCATTCGTCCCGCTGTGCACTGCTTTGGAAATCGTACAGCCCGGCACAGGCTGATTGCTCTTTGCGATGGAGAATACCTCTCCGACCTTTTCTTTCATGGTATCTACGCTCCTTATACTTTAACATCCGGATTGCGAAAATACAGCAAAATAAGATAAGACATCAGGCTTATGTACCTCAATGCAGGAACACCTTTATAGCTGTTTCCGTAATCGCGGACAGCTATCGCATGGCTCAGCGGTTCGCTGTTTCCGCTCTGTCTTCGTGCTTCGCACTCGCCAATCGCGGACAGCTATCGCATGGCTCAGCGGTTCGCCGTCTCCAATCAGCGTTCGCCTTTGGCTCCGCTTCTTGGACGGCTATCGCGTGGCTCGTAGTAAACCGCTCTCACTTCGCTTACGCTCGTGACAGCAGAACTACGAGCTCAACATGCCCGGTTTGGGGGAACATATCGACGGGGCGGAGTCGCGTGAGGCGGTAGCCGCCGTCGCAGAGTATGCGCAGGTCGCGGGCGAGAGTGGCGCTGTCGCAGCTGACATAGACTACGCGGGACGGAGCCATGCTCAGTATCGTGTCAAGACAGGCGCCGTCGCAGCCCTTGCGCGGCGGGTCCACGACGATCACGTCGGGATGCGCCCCGGCGGAGCCTTCATGCGCGAGACGCGCCTGCTGGGCCGGAAGCACCTCCTCGGCCTTTCCCGTGAAGAATGTCACATTGTCTATACCGTTCAGAACGGCATTGGCACGTGCATCGATGATTGCCTGCTCTACGATCTCCACGCCGTAGACATGGCGGGCGCGGCGCGCCATCGAGAGGGTGATGGTGCCGATGCCGCAGTACAGATCCCAGACGGTCTCATCACCCGTGAGCGCGGCATATTCCACGGCAGTATCGTACAGGCGGGAGACCTGTATCGGGTTGACCTGAAAGAAGGAGCGGGCGGATATACGAAATCTCAGATCACCGATGCAGTCCTCGATATATCCGGCTCCTTTGATGACGCGCTCCTTAGAGCCGAGGATGACATTGGTATCATCCGGATTGATATTGACCAGTACGGTATCGGCGTGAAGCTGCGCCGCCAGCTCTCTTTCATATTTGAGCCTGCCCGTGCGCGAGACGATGCAGACCATGATCTGCCCGGTCGCATATCCCTTTCTGATGAGGATATGGCGCATGGAATCATCGTAATATCTGCGCACCGTCCGCAATATCCCGGCATACTCCGCGGGAGCTATGATGCAGTCCTCGACGGGTATGATGTCATGCGTATGCCCTGCATAAAAGCCGGTGACGACATGACCCTTTTTATCCCGTCCTATCGGATATATCGCCTTGCCGCGGTAGCGCCACGGCTCTGCCATGCCGATGATATCCTCGGCGAGCGCGAGCTCTGCGTCGTCAAAGCCGCCTATCCGCCGCAGATTGCCCAGTACCTTGGATCGCTTCCATGCCAGCTGCGCCTTGTAGCTCATAGCCTGCAGCGTGCAGCCTCCGCAGGGGCGTGCGACGGGGCAGGGCGGTGCGACGCGATCCGGACCGGGAGAGATGATCTCGACGAGCCTCGCGTAGCCGTAGTTTTTTTTGACCTTCATGACGCTGGCGCGCACGATGTCGCCCGGGACGGTATCCTTTATAAACCAGATAAAGGCATCAGCTCTGCCGATGCCTT
>CAVJQN010000091.1:0-17424 GCA_963651635.1 Agathobacter sp. | reverse complement strand
CCTCGGAGTTAAGTCCGACGGTATATGTCAGATCGGCATATCCCGTACCCTCGCCTACCATGGCCGCCGCCATCAGCGAGTCGATGACCGCCGCATCCGACGTCCCTGCCGCAACCTCCATCAGAGCGTCTGACTGCGCCTTCACGGGCGTATAGTTCAGTCCCAGAGCGCTGACCTCAGCCTCCCCGGCGCTTCCCGCCTCGACCGCAAATGACAGCTCCTTCAGGCTCTCCACGTCCTGATACTTGTCCGCATCAGCTGCCTTGACGATGACCACCTGCGCATTGTTGCAATATGCCCTGGATGTGCTCATGGCGCTCTTGACCTCGTCCGTGAGCGTCATGCCGTTCCATACGCAGTCGATGGTCTTGCCGTCGAGCTCCAGTATCTTGTTGTCCCAGTCTATCTCGACGAACTCCGCCTCTACTCCGAGACTCTCTGCAAATGCCGTCGCCATATCCGCGTCAAAGCCTATCCACTTTCCGTCCGCGTCCTTATAGTCCATAGGCTCGAATTCGGTGATGCCTACGACGAGCTTGCCTTTGCCCTGCACATATGCGAGGTCGCTCTCCTGCGCATCTGTGATCTGTACGCCGAGCGCCTGTGTCTCTCCCGCCGTTCCGTCTATCGCTGCCGCCGTATCCGTCTGCGCCTCCGTAGCGGGTGTATCCGCCGAGGTTTGCTCCGCCGCAGTACCGGCTGCCTGTGTAGATGTTGATGTAGATGTCGAGCCGCATGCCGCAAGGCTCAGTGCTGTTGCTGCGGCTACAACTGCCGCCAATACACTCTTTTTCATAATACTTCTTCTCCTCTGTTGCTGTCTCAAATTACCTAAACTGATACCGGATTGCTTCGCGCTTTGCGCTCCCGCAATCCGAACAAAACATTCGTAATACGCTCATTTTTCTACGAAAAATGGCTACTTACTCATGTTTTGTTGGGTCTCAAGGTCAAGCCTCCTCACGCAAGCAAGCTTGCATCGGAGGCTTGACTTTGAGACCTTGGTATCATAGTATCACGCTAAAGTGATGTTGTAAAGTCCGCAATCATTCATCTGTGCAGTTCCCTCATCATCTCATCAAGATTACGCTTTCCATAAATAATCCTAAGAACATGGATCATCTGCTTATCCATATCCGGAATATAATACATGATATAATTTCCGACCAGTTTGCGTCTTACGCCTTCTATGGACAAAAACTCATTCTCCACGATTGTTCCGCTCTCCGGAAATAATCTGGTCTCATCTATCTTCTTTTGCAGCTCATCTAACCAAGCAGTTGCTGCCTGACGGTTACCAAGATCTATCGCAATGTAGGACACTATCTCTGATAAATCCGACTCTGCTGTCCTTGTAAAATCATAGCCGAAATTATACTCCATACCGGCTCCTGATATTTTCGATCACACAGTCTCCGTCGACGGTTTTCCCGTCTTTCAGTTCCTGATATCCATCCATCACGCACTTGGCTTCAAATGCCTTTCTCATAGTCCTTTCATAATATTCTATATCCATAACGACCAACCGTCCGTAGCCATTCTTCGTAACAAATACAGGTCCGTCCTCCTGCGCACATCGACGTTCGACTTCCACTGTATTCTTTAAATCTCTCATAGGAATGATCTGCATGGTTCTTCCTCCTTGTGGCTATATTATATACCATATTGTGTCTCAGTGCAGATAAAAAACTGTTGCACTACTGATTTGAAATCGATAGTGCAACAGCCTCTTTTATAAATGTTTTGATTATTCCTCGACGGGAGCTTCCTCCTCGGGAGACTCGAGCGCCTTCATGGAAAGCGAGATCTTTCTGGAGTCTTCGTTGAAGTCCACGATCTGCGCCTCTACCTCCTGACCTACCTTCAGTATGTCAGACGGCTTGTCTACATGCTTTCTGGAGATCTGAGATACATGGAGCAGCGCGTCGATACCGGGCGCCAGCTCTACAAACGCACCGAAGTCCGTCATGCGGGCAACCTTGCCGGTTACGACATTGCCTATCCTGAACTTCTCATCTGCTCCGAGCCACGGGTTCTCATCGGGGAACTTCATGCTCAGTGCGATCTTCTCGTCTACGATGTCCTTGATGTAGGTTCTAACGACCTGACCCGGCTTAAATACCTTCTTCGGGTTCTCCAGTCTGCCCCAGCTCATCTCGGAGATATGAAGCAGTCCGTCAGCACCGCCCAGATCGATGAATGCACCGAAGTCTGTCAGGTTCTTCACCGTACCCTCGATGATATCGCCTACCGCGATCCTCTCGAACAGCTCCTTGCGCAACTCCGCCTTCTTCGCCTCGATCAGCTGCTTCCTGTCGCCGATGATCCTGCGTCTGCGCGGATTGAACTCGGTGACTACGAAGTCGATCTCCTGACCGTCATACTTCGTGAGATCCCTCTCATAGATATCGGATACAAGGCTCGCCGGGATAAATACTCTCGCGCCGTCCACATCCACGCTCAGTCCGCCGTCCATGACCTTGATGACCTTGGCGGAGAGAACCTCTTTGTTGTTGAATGCTTCCTCGAGCCTCTTGTTGGCCTTGTCTGCGGCGATCCTCTTAGAAGAAAGCAGTACCTGACCCTCGCCGTCATTGACCTTGAGAACCTTGGCATCGATCTGGTCGCCTTCATGTACGACTGCGCTGAGATCTACGGTATTGTCATTGCTGTACTCATTCTTCGTGATGATACCGTCCGACTTGTATCCGATGTTGAGGATGATCTGGTCGGGCTTTACACCGATGACAGTGCCGGTGACTACCTCACCGTTGTGAATCGTCTTAAATGACTGCTCCAGCAGCTCTTCAAAACTTGGATCTGACATAGTTTGAAACCTCCGCAATTATATTATCCGGGGTCGAGGCCCCTGCCGTAATACCAATTTTTTCCGCCTGTGGGAATTCGCGCCCTTTTAGTTCATCAGCGGAACTGACGAAGAAGGTTCTGTCACATCGCTGTTTTGAAATATCGTACAACTTTCTCGTGTTTGAACTGTTCGGACTGCCGATTACAACCATCATGTCTGACACAGAAGCAAGCTCTGCCGTCTCCTGCTGCCGCTCTCTGGTCGCGCTGCAAATCGTATTAAAGCTCTTCAAATCATACCCCATAGACCGCATTTCTGCAACAATTTCTTGAAATTTTAAGAGGTTGAAGGTCGTCTGCGCCACGACCGCTGCGGGCTTGTCCTTATACGGTAATGCTCTGACTATATCGTCAATATTGTCAGCGGCTACGGTATCCGCATCGCCCCAGCCCCTGATGCCCTGTACCTCGGGATGTGCGGGATCGCCTATTATCAGCACTCTCATGCCTGCATCGCACTGCTCTCGCACTATACGATGTATCTTCTTGACAAAGGGACAGGTCGCGTCAACCACGTTCAGACCCTTTGCCTCCAGCAGATCGTATACCGCCTTGGGCGCGCCGTGCGAGCGTATGACGACGCTCCCGCCCGTCAGCTCCTCCAGCTCCTCGCGGGTATCGGCTATGCGCACACCCCGGGCGGCGAGGTCGGCCACTACAGCCTCGTTATGTATGATAGGACCGTAGGTCGTCACAGACTCTCCCCGCGCTATCTGCTCATATACCATATCGACCGCCCGCCTGACGCCGAAGCAAAAGCCTGCCGTCTTTGCCACCGTTATCTCCATACATTTCTTCTCTCAACTAGCCTGCTGCTCTCCTGTGACCTGTCTGACTGTTTTCATCCATTTTTCTGCAAGTCTCCCGGCTATCTCAGACATATCTCTCGTAATCTACCTGAAACCCCATGCTCTTTTTTCGCACTGCTTTCCAGCTTTTTTCAACAGCTTTTTGCGAATCTCATAAGAGCTTTGCGGTTCGGAGTACGACCGCCTTCTAGGTCACGCCTTTTTCATACAGATGCGGCTCACTCTTCCTGCAAGCCTTTCGCAACCAAGCTCAATGCCAGCTCGTCCAGTATCGCCGTCTTGACCTCCTCGATGGTCATATCGGACGTATCCAGTGTGACCGCGTCATCTGCCGCTTTCAGCGGCGCTATCTCTCTGTGACTGTCACGATAATCTCTTTCCTTGATATCCTCCAGTATCGACTCGTAGGTCGCATCTCCCAGCGTACCCTTTTCGAGAAGCTGGCGGTATCTGCGGCGTGCCTGTATCTCCGGTCGCGCCGTCATAAATATCTTCACGTCCGCATGGGGCAGTATCACCGTCCCGATATCTCTGCCGTCCATGATGGAATCGCATCTCGCGGCAAGCTCTCTCTGTATATCCAGCAGCTTGGCACGCACCGACGCATATGCCGACGTTCTGGAAGCCATGCCGGATATCTCCTCGCTTCTCAGGCGGCTCGTCACATCCGCGCCGTTGACCAGCACATGCTGCTCCCCGTCTATATATTCGATGCTTATCTGCGCATCATCAAGCACCGCCGCGACGGCCGCCTCGTCATCTCCCGACAGACCTCTGTCCGTGAAAAATACGCCCAGAGCCCGGTAGAGCGCGCCTGTATCTATGTATGTATATCCCAGCTCCTGAGCCAATGCTCTGGCAATCGTCGATTTGCCCACGCCCGCCGGTCCGTCTATCGCGATATTTATGCTCATCCGTCTCCTCCCTGCGGTATCCCCGCGCCTGCCGCAAAACCCGTGCTCCACGCTATCTGCAGATTGAACCCGCCCGTCAGCGCGTCCACATCCAGCACCTCTCCGGCGAAATACAGTCCCTTCACCACCTTGGATGCCATCGTCTTGGGATCGACCGACCTTACATCCACACCGCCCTGCGTGACTATCGCCTCCTCAAAGCCTCGTGTCCCCGTGATGGTATATGTCAGAGCCTTGAGCGCTTTTACAAGGAAATGCCGCTGCTCGCGAGTGATCCTGTTCACCTGCGTGCTCTCGTCTATCCCCGACTGGCGTATGACCTCCGCGATCAGCCCCGACGGGAGCAGATCTGACAGCGCGTTCTTCAGCTCCTTGTTCTTGTACCTGTCAAAGTCGCGCAGCACACGCTCATCCAGCTTTTCCGCGTCCAGCGCGGGCTTTAGGTCTATACTCAATGTGAGCGTCTGCTTTTTGAGCAGCTCGCCTATATACGAGCTGGCGCTGAGTATGATGGGACCGCTCACACCGAAATGCGTGAACAGCATCTCACCGAACTCCTCATAGATGAGCCTGTCGGCGTTATATACCGTAGCGCGCACATTTTTCAGGGACAGTCCCATCATGGACGCGCACTGCTCCTTTTCGGCAAGCACGAGCGGCACCAGCGCCGCGCGCAGCTCCGTGACCTTATGCCCCGCCAGTCTCGCCCACCGGTGCCCGTCGCCTGTCGAGCCGGTAGATGAGTAGCTCAGACCGCCCGTCGCCACGATCACCGCGTCCGCCTTCATCTCGGTATTATTGTGCAGACGGACGCCCCGGCATATGCCGTCCTCTATCAAGACCGCCCGCACCTGCGTATGCAGGCGCACCTTCACCCCCGCCTCACTCAGGGCTCTCTCGCACGCCTTTATGACTGAGGAGCTGTGATCGGATACCGGAAATACCCGCTGCCCCCGCTCCGTCTTCAAGGGGCAGCCCTCACTCTCGATGAAGTCCATGACCTGAGCGCTGCCCGTCTTTTTAAGGCTGCTGTACATGAACTTCGGGTTGTGCACGATATTGGCTATATGCGTCTCGAAATCCGATGCATTGGTCAGATTGCAGCGTCCCTTGCCCGTGATAAACAGCTTCTTGCCGAGTTTTTCATTTTTTTCCAGCAGTATGACCTCATGTCCTGCGCGTGACGCAGAAACGGCGGCGGCCATACCCGCCGGACCGCCGCCTATTACGATTACCTTGCTCATATTATTCCACGTACATGTTGTAGATTCCGTTGATGGCGGTCTCGAAGTCCTGATCGCGCACGCCCACTATGATATTGAGCTCCGACGAGCCCTGATCGATCATCTTGATATTGACGCCGTGATGCGCCAGCGAGGAGAATACCCTGCCTGCCACACCTCGCGTAGCCCTCATGCCGCGGCCTACGACCGCAATGAGTGCAATGCCCGACTCCACCTCTATCCTGTCGGGATGCACCGCTCTGTGTATACGCGCCAGCACCGCCTGCTCATGCGCCTCAAACTCCGACTGATGCACCACGACCGACATGGTATCCACGCCGGAGGGCATATGCTCGATGGAAATGCCGAAGTCCGCAAAGACATTCAGCACCCTCGCGCAAAAGCCTATCTCCGAGTTCATCATCGCCTTATCGATATTGACGGAGCAGTAGCCCTTCTTGCCCGCGATGCCCGTGATGCAGTAGGGCGGCGTCTTGCAAGTGCTCTCCACGATGAATGTGCCCTTGTCCTGCGGGCGGTTCGTATTCATGATATGGATCGGTATGCCGCTTCTAAGCACGGGGAATATGGCATCCTCATGCATCACGCTCGCGCCCATATATGACAGCTCGCGCAGCTCGGCATATGTGATAGCCTCGATGACCGGAGGATTCTCCACTATCCGCGGATCTGCCAGCAGCATACCGGAGACATCCGTCCAGTTCTCGTACATATCGGCGCGGACTGCATTGGCCACAAGAGACCCTGTCACGTCGGACCCGCCTCTGGAAAATGTCATCGTCCTGCCGGAGTATGTCCTGCCGTAGAAGCCCGGGATCACGACATATTCCTTCTTCTCCAGTGCCTTCTCCAGTCTGTCATGCGTCTGGACTGCGTCGAGATTGCCCTCCTCGTCAAAGACGATCTCATCTCCCGCGTCCATAAATTCAAATCCCAGATATGCCGCCATCAGCCTGGCATTGAGATATTCGCCGCGCGATGCCGCATACTCGCGTCCCGCAGCCGCCTTGAAGTTCGTCTCTATCTCGTCCAGCTCGGCGGAGAGATCCATGCTCAGCCCCAGATCCGAGATGATCGTTTCAAAGCGCTTTTTGATGAGCTTCCACGGCTTCTCATATGGATCGCCCAGCACTGCCGCATCATATGCCGCATACAGCAGATCCGTCACCTTGGTGTCCTTGGCGTCCCTCTTGCCCGGAGCAGAGACCACGATGTATTTCCTGTCCGGGTTGGACTTTATGATATCGGCTACCTTTCTGAACTGCCCGGCATCCGCCAGCGACGAACCGCCGAACTTTGCAACCAGCTTCATCTCCTGCTCCTCCTTATAACGCATCTATACTCATTCTGATAAGTGATTCTACTACTTCCTCGCTGATATTGAGCCTGTGTGCCAGCTCCGCATTGGTGGGGCGGCGACCCAGCTCCTGCACCATCTCGACCGACAGATCTGACAGCTCGTTGACCCGACGCGCCAGATCCTCATCCTGCGCATGTATCTGCCCGTCCTCCTCTATCAGCCTCAGTGCCGCCTCTCGAATCGCCCGCGTGATGCTCTCCTTCAGGTCTCCCTGCGTATAGCCGTCCACGGCATTGATAAGCGCCACATTGGTCTCGGAGATCAGCTCCGTCAGCTCCACGCCCCTGTTCAGGTACTCCCACAGGACGGACAGTGCATATTTCAGATGTCCCTCCACGATCCTGTTGCGTGCGGTCAGGTCACCATCATGAGACCTTTTCACGAGTATTTCAAGCTCTTTTTCAGAAATCGGCTCTATCTCCTGCAGCTCGTCCAGATACATCTGGAGCATCCGGCTGTCATCCGAACTGTCATCCGAGCCGCTTTCTGCGGTATCCTCACCTGCATCTGATGCTGTATCCGTACCGGTATCTGTCCCGGCATCATATGCTTCTGTATATGCTTCTGCGCCCGCTTCTGTACCCTCCGTGCCTTTCCGGCGCTCAGCGTCCAGAAGTCTTTGTGCCTCGATTTCATCCTCGCTCAGCTGCTCTTCCTCTGTATCTTCGGGCATCAAAGGCTCGTACTTATCATCCGTATGCATCCTGTCGCACCGTGCCTTTCTGTCAGTTTCCGTCCATATGCTCAAATATATCCGGCACGGAGGGCGCCGCCTTGTACAGTGCCACCGCTGCCGTCCATGTCTCGTCATCTATGGTGCACTCATGGTTCGTGCAGAACTGCTGATATGCAGTGCCTACCGCTGCGCGTCTGCGCTCTCTTCCCAGCTGCTCCTTGCGCTGCGCTGTCGCCTCTATATCATATCCCGCGTCGCATCTGATGATATAGTACCTTCCGCCGCTCTGCATCACCGGGCTGACCGCTCCGTCCTCCATCTCAAATATCGTATCGGCTATGGTCTGCGGTAGATCCTCGCGGCATACCTTGAGTTCTATCTCCTCCTGCACGGTATAGCTCTGCGCCACCGTGATAAAGTCCTGCCCCGCGCTGATCTGCGTCATGGCTTCATTTGCCTTGTCCGACGAGTCGGTCACGAGCATGCTGATATCCATAACCCTTGCCTCGCTCTCGGATATCTCGACATTATAGCTGCCCATGATATCCTCTCTGAGCTTGGGCATGAGCAGCTGATCCTTCAGCAGCTTCACCGCATCGCTGCGCGCCGCATCAGTAATCCCCGCTGCCGTCAGCTCCTCCATATACGCGTCCGCCAGCCTTCCCACCGACTTTTCCTCGTCCGACGTCAGCCTCAGTTCTCTCTCGTCTGCCATCGCCTTCATGAGCGCGAGCTTGACCATATAATCATGCATGATATCAAGGAATTTATCATCATAGGTATCGCCCGCTCCGTCCACGACCGCGGTAAATACAGCCTCCGTATAGGAGCCTGCGACCGCCTCGTGCATGGAAGCCATGAGTATATACATCTGCGCCGGCGTATAGTCCGACTTCACGCTTATGATCTTGTCCTGCTCATCCCCGTCCCGCTTCGCGCATCCGCAGACCGATATCGCGAGCACGAGGCTCAGCAGCAATGCTGCAAGCTGTCTTGATCTCATGTTGTCACCGCCGCCTTCATCTCTCTCGCCGCCGCTCTCACCGTATCCGATGAGGAGCCCATGAGCCGCGCTATCTCGTCTATCATAGCATCTCCGTCCAGCAGCGTGATATCCGTGCGTGTGGAGCTTCCGTCCGTGCTCTTGCTGATCAGATAGTGATTGTCCGCCATCGCCGCTATCTGCGGCTGATGCGTGATGCACAGTACCTGATGATTCCTGCCTATCAGCCGGAGCTTTTGAGCTACCTTGCCCGCCGTCACGCCGCTGATACCGGTATCTATCTCGTCAAATACCAGCGTCTCGATCTCATCTATATCCGCCAGCACGGTCTTCATGGCAAGCATGATCCTCGAGAGCTCGCCGCCGCTCGCCACCTCGCGTATCGGGCGCAGGGGCTGACCCGGGTTCGTGCTTATCATGAACTCGACCCTGTCGCAGCCGTCCGGCGTATATGTATCCAGCCTGTCCACCGCGATATCAAACTCCACGGTCAGGAAGTTCAGATCCCGCAGCTCTGTGCGTATCCTCTCCGCCAGCTGTGCGCCCGTCTCTTTTCGTATCTGTGTCAGTCTCGCGCACAGACCGTCCATGATCTCTGTCAGCTCTCTCTGACGTTCGACGAGCCTCTGCCTGTTCGCGTCGTAGTTCTCGAGATATTCCAGTCTCTGCTGCTTGTCCAGCGCGGCAGTTTTGATTTTTTCTATATCGTCGCCGTACTTGCCCTGCAGCCTGTGTATGACATCAAGGCGCTTTTCTATGCGGTCGAACTCGCCCTCGTCATATTCCATCCCGTCCGCAAAGTCCGTGATCTCCCTGCGCACGTCCTCGATCATGCCGTCTATCTGCGATATCTGCTCCTTGAGTGTCACGAGCCTGTCGTCATATGACGCTATCTCCGCCAGATGTCTTGCGGCATGCGAGACACTGTCCGTATCCAGCTCCTCGGCTGCCGCGCTCAGATGCTCGCTGATCTTCGAGAAGTCGCGCATACGGCGAAAGTCCGCCAGCAGTTCCTCCTCCTCGCCCTCTATGAGCGCGGCGTCGTTGATCTCGTCTATCTCAAACTTCAGTATATCCGCCTCGCGCTCTCTCAGTGCCCCGTCCACGCTCTCCGACAGCTCGTCCCTGATCCTTGCATACTCACGGCAGTATCCCGCCAGCTCGCTTTTTATCCCGGCTGCCTCCGCCGGACACAGTTTGTCTACAAATCTCAGATGGCTCTCTGGATACATCAGCGACTGATGCTCAAACTGCCCGTGCATATCTATGAGAAGCCCCGTGACCGCTCTCAGCTTGGCCGCCGTCACGGTCTGGTCGTTTACCTTAAAGATGCTTCTGGTCGGCATCACCCTGCGGGAGATGATGAGAGTACCGTCGTCCTCTATGGGGATATCCAGCTCCCTGAGTCTTTCGATCCTTGACTTGTCCTCCATCCCGAAGACAAGCTCGATACCCGCCGCGTCCGCGCCGTTTCTGATGCTGGACGCTCCCGCCTTGGCTCCGAGCGCCATATTGATGGAATCAATCAGCACGGACTTGCCCGCGCCGGTCTCTCCCGTGAGTATCGTCAGTCCCTTCTTCAGTTCCAGATCCGCCTTCTCTATCAGAGCGAGATTGCGTACATGCAGTTCCAGCAGCATAGCCTCTCCTTACAAAATCTCAGTCTGTCAGCGCACCAGCTTGCGTATGTCCTTCACTATCTGTGCCGCCTCCTCATTGGTCTTGACCGCCACCATGATAGTATCATCCCCCGCTATACATCCTACGAAGCCTGCGAAATGCATGGCATCTATCGCCGCTGCCGCCGCCATCGCCATGCCCGATGCCGTCCGTATCACGACTATATTCTGCGCGGTATCCGCCGATACATACGCCTCCCTGAGTATGCGCACAAATTTCTCCGTGGAGGAGCCCTCACTGCGAGCCGCCACGTACTTCTGGTGCCCGTTGCTCAGGACGACCTTGGTGAGCTTGAGCTGCCTGATATCTCTGGATATCGTAGCCTGCGTCACCTCATAGCCGTCCGCACGCAGCCGCTCCGCCAGCTCCTCCTGCGTCTCTATATTGTGATGCGCTATGATCTCCAGTATCCTCTCGTGTCTGTCGGATTTCATATGGATATATCCCCTCCGGTTCGCCGCTCGGCTTTTGCATAAATATACACTTTTCCGCGCAGATTTGCATCTGTATTTATGCAAATGCAGTCGTATCCGGCTGTATGCCATACGTCCTCAGATATCATCTGCATACAGTCTTGCTTCATGCAGCTCTGCCGCCGTCAGCTCTCATCTGTCCAGCGCCTCGTGCGCCTCGTCTACGAGCCTGCGGATCGCCGCGCTGTCAGCGATGTTTTCCGCATCGGCGGAAGGCAACTTCCTCAGATGGTACAGATACTCGATATTGCCCTCAGGCCCCTTGATGGGCGAGTAGGTCATCGCCAGCACCTCAAAGCCGCTCTCACGGGCATATCCTACGCATGCCTCTATCACCTCGACATGCACCGCCCTGTCCCGCACTACGCCCTTTTTGCCGACCTTCTCGCGTCCCGCCTCAAACTGGGGCTTTATCAGCGCCGCTATCTCTCCGTGATCCGCCAGCAGCTCATATGCCGCCGGGAGCACCTTGGACAGAGAGATGAAGCTCACGTCTATACTCGCCAGCTCTATGCGATCCGGGATATCCTGCGGCGTCACATAGCGGATATTGGTCTTCTCCATGCATACGACACGCTCGTCGTTGCGCAGCTTCCAGTCGAGCTGTCCGTGTCCGACATCCACGGCATAGACCTTGCACGCGCCGTTTTGCAGCATACAGTCCGTAAATCCTCCCGTCGATGCGCCTATATCCATGCATATCTTACCCGCCGGATCGATGCCGAACTCGGCGATAGCCTTTTCCAGCTTGAGGCCGCCGCGGCTCACGTATCTGAGAGTATGCCCCCGCACCTCTATGCGCGCGTTCTCGTCAAACGTGCTGCCCGCCTTGTCCTCCTTTTGCCCGTCGACATAGACTATCCCGGACATGATGATAGCCTTTGCCTTCTCGCGGCTCTGCGCATATCCGTTATCTACAAGCAATATATCAAGTCTCTGTTTCATCTTCTCCCGCCGCGTCCCGCTCTGCCTTGCCTGTCTCCTGCTCCAGCAGCGCCCGCACGTCCTCATATATGGAATCCGCGTCGATCCCCAGCGCTCTCTTTAATGTGTCAACATTGCCGTGCTCCACATACGCATCGGGTATGGATACATGATGCACCCGCACATCCGGATGATGCTGGTGTATATAGTCAGCCGCCTCCGGACCGAAGCCGCCGCGCAGGACATTTTCCTCCATCGTCACGATCAGCCGGTGATTTTTCGATACTCTCTCGACCATGTCCAGATCGACCGGCTTGGCAAATCGCATATTGACGAGCGTGCAGCTGTGTCCGTCCGCCTCCAGGCGTTCCCGAACCTCCTCTGCCTCCGCCACCATGCTGCCCAGTGCCAGCAGCGCGACCTCCGACTCCTCGTATATCATCTCCGCCCTGCCGTACTCGATAGGAGCGTCATACTCCGTCAGTCCGCGATATGCCTCCCCTCTGGGATACCGTATCGCTACCGGATGGGTGAAGCTCACAGCCCACTCCAGATCCGCCTCCAGCTCGTCGGCATTTTTCGGTGCAAGTATCGTCATGCCGGGGATCAGCCCCAGATAGCTGATATCAAAGATGCCCTGATGAGTCTCTCCGTCCGCTCCTACCAGCCCCGCGCGATCCACCGCCAGTATCACATGCAGCCCCTGCAGGCACACATCGTGCAGTATCTGGTCAAAGCCCCTCTGCAGAAATGACGAATAGACCGCCACCACGGGTACCAGTCCGCCGGATGCCATGCCCGCCGCCGTCGTGACCGCGTGCTCCTCGGCGATACCGACATCAAAGAACCGCCTTGGATACTGCTTTGCAAAGGCTTTGAGCCCCGTCCCGTCCGCCATCGCCGCCGTGATCGCGACTATGCGCTCGTCCTTCTTTGCCAGCTCGCACAGCTTATCGGCAAATACATCCGTATAGTCGGGATATGTCTTCTGTCTGAGCGCCTTGCCCGTCCTTATGTCAAATGCCGACACCCCGTGAAATCTCGCCGGATCCTTCTCCGCGGGGGCGTACCCCTTGCCCTTTTTCGTGATTACGTGCACCAGCACGGCATGATCGAGCTTTTTTGCTTCCTCGAACGTCCGAACCAGCTTCATGATATCATGTCCGTCCACCGGTCCCAGATACGTGATTCCCATATCCTCAAAGAGCATCCCCGGTATCAGGAGCTGCTTGATGGAGCTCTTCGTCCTCAGGAGCCTGTCCGTGATCACCGGTCCGACCGACGGCATCCTCTCCAGCATATCGACGACGGACTTTTTCAGCCCGGTATATCCCGGCGCGGTACGCAGACCGCCCAGATACTGGGACACCCCGCCGACATTGCGCGAGATGCTCATGTTGTTGTCATTGAGGATGATGATGAAGTTCTTTGTCATCCTCGATGCGTTGTTCAGCGCCTCGTATGCCATACCGCCCGTCAGTGCGCCGTCGCCGATGACCGCCGCCACGTTGAAGCTCCCGCCCTGCAGGTCGCGTGCCTGAGCCAGTCCCAGCGCCGCCGAGATCGACGTAGAGGAGTGACCCGTATTGAACGCGTCATACCGGCTCTCCTGTGTCTGCGGAAAGCCCGACATCCCGCCGTACTTGCGCAGCTCGTCGAAGCCCGCCTTGCGCCCGCTCAGTATCTTGTGCGTATAGGTCTGATGCCCCACGTCCCAGACTATCTTGTCTGTCGGCAGGTCAAATGCCAGATATATCGCCATGGTCAGCTCGACGGTGCCGAGATTGCTTGCCAGATGACCGCCCGTCACGCTGATCTTGGATATCAGAAACTCACGGATCTCCCGTGCCAGCGCCGGATAGTCCTTCGGGCGTACCTTCCTGATATCTTCAGCTTTGTTTATCTTTTCAAGGAACATGATCTGCTACTTCTTTCAGTGTCATTTGAAATGCTGATTTAACCAGCATTTCCTCAGCTTATCGGTCTCTGTCCGTCAGTGCGTGTATGATCTGCACCAGCCGCGTTCCGTCAGCCCCCGGTATCCTATGTCTCAGGCTCTGCGCCAGCTCCTGTGTCAGCGTCTCCGCCTCCCTTGAGCAGCTCACTACCGCCTCGTGCGCCCTGTCCATGCCGTACAGCAATACATATGTGCTCTTGCCGTGCTCCGCGTCGGAGTGGATATTCTTGCCAAGCGCCTCCTGCGTTGCCGTCTCGTCGAGTATATCGTCCTGTATCTGAAATGCCATGCCTATATCTGCGGCTATCCGCTCCACGGTGCGCAGCTCGTCCTCGTCCGCACCGCCCAGCACCGCGCCGATCATCATGGATGCCTCCAGCAGCGCGCCCGTCTTGAGTGTATAGATAAAGTCCAGCTCCTCGTGCGTGAGGCTCTGACCCGTCTTTTCGACATCCAGCGTCTGACCGCCCACCATGCCGCGTATGCCGGATTTGTCCGCCAGTATCTCGATTGCTTTGAGACCTCTGACCGGATCTGCACTCTCAAGCGCCGCGTGCGCGCAGGTATAGAAGGTCTCTATCATCAGAGCGTCGCCCGCCAGCGTCGCCATATCGTCGCCGTAGAGCACCCATGTCGTAGGCTTGCCGCGCCTTAGAGTATCATTGTCCATGCACGGGAGATCGTCATGTATCAGCGAGGATGTATGCATCATCTCCATCGCCGCCATAAAAGGCGCGATCTCCGCCTCGTCTGCCGCATCTCCCGCGAACATCCTATATGTCTCGTACATGAGTATCGGGCGGACGCGCTTGCCTCCCGCCTCCACCGCGTCGTTCATCGCGTCCGTCACGGTCTTCTGAAAGCCTCCGCGCTCCGGCAGAAAGCTCCCTATCATGCGGTCTATATCCGAAGTATCATATGACCATCCCATATGCGCTCCTCTCGGTCAGTTAAACGGCAGCGTCCAGTCCCCGCCGTCAGCATCCGAAGCATCAAAATCCGAGCCGTCCGTGCCGTCTTCGTCATCCTCGTCGTCGCCGTCATCCTCATAGTCGGCGTCTTCGTCATAATACAGCGCATCCCCGGATATGCCGCTCTGCGCCTCTATCTCGATGATTCTCTTCTCGACCTTGTCTATGCGCGTGTTGATCCCGTTGACCAGCTTCATGCCGCGCTCATATATCTTGAACGAGTCCTCCAGAGGTATCTCTCCGCTGTCGAGGCGTGCTATGATGCCGTCCACCTCGTCCAGCATATCCTCTATCGTCATATCCGCCCATGTCTCCTGTGTATCGGCGGCGCCGCCGCCCGCCGCAGTATTTGCAGATGCATTTTCAGCTTCATTTGCAGATGCGGAGCGCTTTGCGCCGACACCTTTTGTTGTCCTGCTTTCGGCTGTCCTGCCTTCAGACGTCCTGCTGCCCGTCACCTCCGACGTCTCGCCTTTAGATTTTCTCGCCATATTCCACCTCCGTCACCGCGGCTCTCGCCTGTCCGTCTGCCCATCTCAGGCTCAGCTCATCGCCTTTTTGCACCTGCACGACCGAGCCGATATGCCGACCTGTCTTATCGCTGACCCAGACATATCCCGCCGTCAGCCTTTCCAACGGCGATATCGCCTTCATCCGCTCTGCCGCCAGTGCCAGCGTATGCCGACTGTCCTTGACCCTCGTCCTCATGCTCTGCGTGAGCCTGTCGCCACCTGCCTGCATCTGCCGCATCCGTATATCTGCCAGCAGCTCTCGCATATCGGCAGTCAGCCTCTGAGCTCCGTCATTTCTCTGCCGTACCGCTTCGATCCTCTCATATATGCTTTTCGTGAGCCGTGCACCGCCGTCCAGTCGGTGCTCTATCTGCATCCTTCTCGACCTCATGCCGACTGTCAGTCTGCTGCGTGCATCGTCCTGCCGCCTTCTCAGCTCGTTGAGCCTGCGCCTCGGTGAGAGCATCGCCAGAGACGCGCCGCGCCGTCCCGTCTCCTCACGTGCATCGTCGATCAGGGCTCTTTCGGCGCCTCTCAGAGAGTCCAGCCTTCCGGCTATATCCAGTTCCAGCTGCCGCACATCATATACTGCCAGCTCTGCCGCCGCGCTCGGCGTAGGTGCTCTCAGATCCGCCACATAGTCGGCGATGGTCGTATCCGTCTCATGCCCCACCGCGCTGATGATCGGGGTCGCCGCGTCAAATATGGCTCTCGCCACTATCTCCTCGTTGAATGCCCACAGATCCTCCATGCTGCCGCCGCCGCGCCCGACTATCATCACGTCCGTGCCGTAAGCATCCAGCGTGCGGATGGCACGCACTATCGACTCCGCAGCTCCTGTCCCCTGCACCTGCGCAGGGCAGAGGATCAGCTGCACGTAGGGATTGCGGCGCTGTGCTATCTGTGTGATATCTCTTATAGCGGCTCCAGTCGAGGCTGTTACCACTCCCACGGTGCGCACATATCGCGGGATCGGCTGCTTATACTCCGGCGCGAACAGTCCCATATCCTCCAGCTTCTCCTTGAGCTTCAGGAACCGCTCATACAGTTCGCCCCGTCCCGCCTGCTCTATCTTCACCGCATACAGGCTGTACGTGCCTCCCTTGGCGTAGACCTCTATGCTGCCCGTCGCGTCTACCGCCTGTCCGTTCTCCAGTCTAAAAGAAAGACCGCTCCGCCTGCCCGCAAACATGACAGCCGAAATGGTCTCTCCCCCTGTGTCCTTCAATGTAAAATAAATATGTCCTGTGCTGTGGTATTTGCAGTTGCTGACCTCGCCCCGTATCGTGATCCTCGAGAGCGCCGGGTCATGCATGAATACACCCTTTAGATATGCATTTACCTGAGAGACCGTATATATACCTGCCATCACTCTACGACCTTTGCAAGCACACCGTTGACAAATGCCGGCGACTCGTCTCCGCCGTAGCGCTTTGCCAGCTCCACCGCCTCATTGATCGCCACCTTGTCCGGCACATGCTCGTCATACTTTATCTCGTATACGGCAAGCCGCAGGATGCCCAGCTCCACTCTGCCTATACGCTGGAGCTTCCAGCCCTGCGTCACCTCACTCAGGAGCTTGTCTATCTCGGGCAGATGACCGAGTATGGCATCCGTTCTCTGGCGCACCTCCTCGCTCTCCTCATCGCTGAGCTGTGCGCTGTGGAGTATCTCTATATCGCCGCTCTCGAGAGTCTCGTCCTCCTCGGGCTGTCCGAAATAGTTGTCTATCTGATCCTCCGCCTCCTCTGGCGGGTAGAACTCTGTCGCGAACAGCACCTTAAAGCAGTGCTCTCTCAATGTATGTCTGGTCATCTGCTTCCTCCGAACCATGACGAAGTATCCTTTTTGTATCGCACACCCATGCTGCCCGGTACAGAGATTCCTGTGCCCGTCGTGCGCCGTATCTCTGCAGCTCGCATAAGTGAGATACATGATACCACAAATGCTGCCGTTTTCACATAGCCTTTATTTCTGCAGATGGTGTCCACGAATTGTCAGTTGAGAGAAATCAGATGTGCCCCTTGGTCGTT
>CAVJQN010000090.1:0-14284 GCA_963651635.1 Agathobacter sp. | reverse complement strand
CCGTATGTCCTGATCCCGTATGTCCTGTCGCTTTTCTTATCGTTGGTCGTGGTATCGACCGTGACATCTCCTCCGACAACTATATCAGCCTTACCTGCTGTCGGGTAGATATCGATGCCTCTTATGGCTATCCCTGATGTGGATTCATAGTGGTCTTTATCGCTGACGGATATGTCCTCATTGACTGTCACGGAACCTTCCAGCGACTCTATTGTTTTATCGCCGTCCGCCTTGTCAGTCATGGTGATGCCCGGCTGACCCGTGGTATTGGCTATGCTGTCTACTACTACCTTCCCCCCCTTGCCGGATATGGAGACGCTCTCCTTCGTCTCAGCCAGAGCCGTCACCGGCATAGCTGCGACCATCGCCGACGCAATCACTGCCGCGATCGCCCTAGGTAACACTTTTTGCTTCATGTCGCCCTCCTTCATCTGATGATACCAAGGTTGCGGGAGCGCTACGCGCGTAGCAACCCGTATCAACCTTGGGTCAAAATGTCTCTTGACCACAACATCCTCTAAGGTAAGGCTATATTTCGGCTAATGGTTTGTCAAGGCTGATTAGCCGTATATGAGTAGCTCATCTTCATACATATTTAAGATAGGTGTTACTGTTTGCCCGCAAGACGGATGCTATAATCTGAAGCACAGGACACGTCACAGCGATATCGTGTATGGTTTCTGAAGGCAAAGTGTTTTATCTCGAATGATATCGGATTGCTATGCGCGTTGCGCTCCCGCATCTACGCTCCGATTGGTGCCAACCATGTGATACCGGCACATAGCACACTCGCATCATCACAGGTGGAATTGGGATATGATAAGAATGACAAAAGATACAGAATATTCAAAAAGCAGGCTTGCGACAGCCATAGTCGCCATTACGGCCGCAGCCGCACTTTCTGCGGTGCTGCTGTCCGGCTGCGGATCGGGGAAGTCCGCAACTGAAACCTCTGCGGCACCGCCGGAGAGCACAACTGCCATTGATCAGACCGTGGAAAACACTGTCGCACTCGTGGAGTCGGCTCCCAGCGGCGTCGAGGTCCCTGCCCCCTCGGGCAGCGGTATGCCGCAGGAGCTGCGCGTCGATAATGTCACGGCAGGCACGCTGTCATCAGACGGCAGCTATAGTGTATATGACAACGCTATGTTCTCTGCCGAGTATTACACGGACGACTTCACTGTGGACGATACCTCAGAGCCGGGTGTCGTCACTTTCTACTATATGGGAGATGCCAGACACGAGCCGTCCGTGAGGATCGAATATATCGAGGGCACGAGCATCGGCGAGCTGCGCGACGACATACGCCTCTCCGGCGGCGAGCTGGACTTCGAGCAGACCGGCGCGCTCCCGTTCTACGACGATCCCGTCTCTGCCTTTGCGGTCAAAAAGCCCGAGACAGACGGAATCAGTGATTACTACATCTACTATGTCTTTGAATACGCCTCCGGCTGCGTACAGATCACCGCCTCGTCATATCTGGACGATACCGATGAGGATGCAACGACAGCCATCAGCGACTCCATCGCGATGCTGTTTGATACGATGGAGTTCAAGAGCGCCGAGTGAGATATGAGGAGCCGCTGCAAACCCGCAGCGGCTCTTTTTATGTTCGAAGTAATCTGATATTCCCGATAAGCAGCTATACTCAGACGATGCCCAGCGCGTACAGCCCGACTGCTATGAATCCGCCGATGAACGGCAGGAAACATGCTATGGCGAAGATATGCTTATATCCCTGACCGTATGTGAGCTTGGACATCTCCATCTGGTTGCTCACGCTTCCGTTGTGCGGCATAGAGTCAAAGCCCATGCTTGCGATAGATGCCACTCTGTGGATGACCTCCGGCGGGAACCCAAGATCAAGATAGTGCTGACCGAGCGTCTCGAGTGCGATACTGATGCCGCCCGATGCGGAGCCTGTGATGGCTGCAACTGCATTGATGGCGATAACCAGCTGGATCAGCGGAGATCCCGGGATGGCCGTCAGACCGTTGATAACGAGATCATATGCCGGGCTCGCTGCCACTACACCTCCGAAGCCGACGATAGCGGCTATGCTCGCGGCAATCCTCGCGCCGTTGGTAGCGCTGGTATTCAGAGACTTCTGAAGATGAGCAAATCTCTTGAAGTAAAGTACCACGATCAGTATCGTACCTATGGTCAGCGTCGCTACCGCGTTCAGACCGAAGACATTGAATATCACCAGTACCGCTACCGGAGGGATGAGCGCCTTCCAGAGAGATCCTGTCTCTGCTGCGGCAGACTCCGCGTCCTCTTCCTTGATTGTCTCGTAGATGGCGGCTCCGGTCTCCATGAAGCCCTCACCGCGAGATACACTGCGTCTCAGCTGGATATAGATATAGGTAAATGCCATGGACACACAGATCACCGCAGTGATGGAACCCATCTTAGCGCCTGCCATGGAGCTCGTACCCAGATATTCCATAGGAATCACATTGACGAGCGCCGTCGTACCGGGGAACATGCTCTCTGTCGCCAGACTTCCCAGCGACTGTATAGCCAGATACAGATGCCACGGTATATCATATTTATTGAAAATCCTCTTGCAGAAGGGCAGCATGGTAAAGATGATAACGGACGAGTTGATGCCGCCGTAGTTCATCACCATAAAGATCAGCGACAGGATAACCAGCGCGAGAAACTGCTTGTTCTTGACCTTCATGCGATCTATGGTTCCCGTCAGATGCGTGGCGATATCCTGAGCGGCTCCGCACTCTCCCATCATAGTTCCGAATATGCATCCGCCCATGAACATAAGCATATTCTTCTTCATATAGTTGCCCAGCGATGCGGCAAATGTCGAGGTGATGCCCTCTATCAGCGGCTGACCTGAGAAAACCAGCACCACCAGAGCCGCAGCCGGAGCCGCGAGCAGTACCTTCGTCCCCTTTGTGACCAGATACAGCAGTACAAACAATCCTAAAAGAATACCTATCAAGCTCAATACACCGGATGACATTATCTTTCCTCCCTCTTAGTAAATTCTCTCTCAAGCTGATCCAGCGCCGTGTTCAGCACACTTCTGGGTGCGGCTGCATTGAGCCTGACAAATCCGCGTCCTGCCTCTCCGAACTCCAATCCGCTCTCCAGACCGACCTTGGCCTTCTTTACGATGCGTTCCATCAGCTCATCGTCGCTCAGACCCGTCTGCCTGCAATCTATCCAGAACAGATATGTCCCCTCAGGCTCGATGAGCTTCATGCCCGGGATGCGGTTGATCCTTTCTCTGACGCACTCCAGATTGCCCGTCATATAGTCCACCAGCTGATCCGCATAGTAGGCGCAGTTCTCGTATGCCGCGCACAGAGCCACCGTTCCGAAGATATTTTCCCCTGTTCCCTTGTTGCTGACCAGAACCTGATGTACCATCTCATGTTTCACCGGCTCGGGCGCGATCATAACCGCCGTCCGAAAGCCCGGTACATTGAAGGTCTTGCTCGGGCTGATAAATGTCAGGCAGTTCTCCTCAAAGCGCCCATCAAGTGATGCCATAGGTATATGCCGATGCGGCCTGTAGACGATGTCCGAGTGTATCTCATCACTCAGCATCACTACGTGATTTTCAAGGCAGATCTCGCCCATCCTCCTCAGCTCGGCCTCTTCAAATACACGCCCGGTAGGATTGTGCGGATTGCACAGGATAAACAGCTTCGTGCGCGGATCGCGGCATTGCCTCTCAAATTCATCAAAGTTGATCTCGTATCTTCCGCCGCGCAGTACCAGCTCATTGGTCTCCAGTCTGCGGCCGTTATTGACTACCGCATCCACAAACGGATGATATACCGGTGTGTGCAGCAGCACCTTATCCCCCGGATGTGACAGCGCGCGTATGGCACATATGATCCCCCCGACTACTCCCGGCATGAACTCCGCTGCCGACGGCTGTGCTTCATATCCGAAGCGCTCCTTCATCCAAGAGACAGCTGCCCGCTTGAACTCCCCGCTGACCGGCGTGTAGCCGTAGATGCCATGCTCTGCTCTGCGCACGATAGCGTCTATCACCGGCTGCGGACTGAGAAAGTCCGTATCGGCGATCCACATCGGGATGACGTCGCTGTCGAAGTACTCGGGACTGTACTTCTTTGAGTCCGTGCCTCGGCGGTTCACCACCACATCAAAATCATGTTTCATCTCTCCACCTCTTCCATAACGTTTTTTATGATCCTTATCGCCCGCAGGCATTTTTCCTTTGTCACCGCGCACGGGGAGAAACGAAGTGCCTTTTTGAGCGGCACTACATATACGTTCTGCTCCTGCAGTCTCCCAGCCACCCTCTCCGGATCGCTGCACGGTATAGCGATGAAATATCCGCTGTCGTAGTGGCAGCACCTGACGCCGTACTCCTCTGCATAGTCCAGAAATGCCCTCGCACGCTCCGCGATGATTTTCTTAAACACCTCCCGCTCGCGGTCAACCTGCGCCTTCAGCTCCGGGTCGCTGCATATCTTCACCATCACTGTCTGCGGGAGTCTGGTCACATTGGACCACGTGGATCTTGATGAGATGCCCATCACCTGCCGAAAGCAGTCTGCCGCCGCCTCATCCGGCGACAGACATACTATCGCCCCGCATCTCATGCCGCACATGCTGTAGCTCTTTGACATGCTGAAGATCAGCGTCACCATCATATTTTCGGGGATATCGGTTATCGCATCAAATATCTGTCTTGACTGCTCGAAGCTCCCCGCAAAGTCTATGTACGACACATCGATGCACAGAGTGATCTTCCTGCTCTTATCTGCCGCCAGATCGCGCAGCACGGTCATGACCTTCTCCATCTCGGCCTTGGTCATGGAATATCCCGTGGGATTGTTGGCCGGAGTATTCAGTATCAGCAGCAGTCTGGGCTGCTCCTTCAGGACGGCCTCTGCCTCCGCTCTCATCGACTGAAGGTTAAATGCTCCGTCCCCGCCGAGCAGTTCAAACTGTCTAAGTCTCCGTCCGTGCTCCTCACATATGGATCTGTACGGACCCCAGCAATAGTCGCTCGTGAGAGCAGCTTCACCATCCTCCAGAAAATTCCATATCGCATGTCTCAGTGCTCCGCATCCGCCCGGCGTGGGCACTGATTCCACAAACCACCTGTCCGTGACATCTCCGAACAGTGTCGTCTGCACGGCCTCATTGAAGCCGGTCACACCCCCCAGCGGCGCATATGAGCAGTAGTCCTCGATATCCGCCTCACGGAGCAGCCGCGCTACTGTCGGCATCACCATCAGATGCCCTTCATCGTCGTGACACTCGCCCATCGTCGAGTTGATCACCGCATCCTCGCCGTATCTTGCTGCGGCGGCCTTGGCCTTCTGGCTCGCGGCGGTGATTTTGTCCGCAGCTATCTGTCTTTGAGCATGCGGCGCCAGTGTTATATAGTCCATGTGTCTCATTTTCTCCTCTGCTGTCTGATGCTTTCTATCAGTCCGCCCGCCTCGATTATGCTTTGCAGAAACTCCGGATAGGGCGGTATGTGATATTCTTTGTGCTGCGTACTGTTTACGATTATTCCCTCTGTCAGATCGACAGTGATTACATCTCCCTTATGTATCTCGTCGCACAGGCTCTCGCAGGCAACTATCGGCAGACCTATATTGATTGCATTGCGGTAAAATATACGTGAGAAGCTCTTTGCCACCACACATGCTATGCCTGCCGCCTTGAGAGATATCGGCGCATGCTCTCTGGAGGAGCCACATCCGAAATTCCTGCCTGCGATCAGGATATCTCCCTTCTCTATGCTCGCTGCAAATGCCGGATCGTAGTTTTCCATGCAGTGCTTCGCCATCTCGGCCGGGTCGTTCAGACTTACATACTTCGTCGGATACATCTGATCAGTATCTATATCATCTCCGACTATATGGATATTTCCCGAAATTATCATCACAGCACCTCCCACGGAGCCGATATCCGTCCTGTCAGAGCTGATGCCGCCGCCACTGCCGGATTGGACAGATATACCTTTGAGTCAACGTGTCCCATCCGCCCTCTGAAGTTGCGGTTTGTGGTAGCCAGAGCCGTCTCTCCCGCTGCCAGCACTCCAGCACTGCCTCCGATGCACGGGCCGCAGCACGGTGTCGTTACGGCACAGCCTGCCTCTATGAATGTCTCTATATACCCTGCCCTCATCGCGTCCAGATATATCTTCTGTGTGGCCGGGATCACGATAACCCTCAGCCCGTCAGCGACCTTTCTGCCCTTCATGATCTCGGCGGCGGTCTTCAGATCGCTCAGACGTCCGTTGGTGCATGAACCGATGACGACCTGATCCAGCTGCACGCGCTCTGCATCATCTATCGCAACGGCGCGATCCGGTGAATACGGAACGGACACCATCGGCACCATCTCGTCCAGCCTCAGCTCGATCGTCTCACGATACTCTGCATCTGCGTCCGCATGCTCTGCTATACCGTCACCCGCGCCGCACTCTTCCAGAAACTTATCCGTAATGCTGTCTGCGGCAAAGATCCCGTTCTTGGCGCCCGCCTCTACAGCCATGTTGCATATCGTCAGACGATCGTCCATCGTGAGATGCTCCGTACCCGAGCCGGTGAACTCCAGCGAGGCATATGATGCTCCGTCGGATCCTGTCTCTGACAGAAGCCTGAGGATGATATCCTTGCCCGATACCCACTGCCCCGGACGCCCGGTCAGAACCACCTTGATTGCCTCCGGCACCTGAAACCAGAGTCTGCCCGTCAGCATCGCCGCCGCCATATCCGTGCTGCCTATACCGGTAGCAAATGCTCCCAGCGCACCGTACGTGCATGTGTGCGAGTCCGCTCCTACCGTCAGCATTCCCGGGCTGATCATCCCCCTCTCAGGCAGCAGCACATGTTCTATACCGCCCTTGCCTGTATCGAAGATATTGCTTATATGATTCTTTTTGGCAAACTCACGGCAGATGACACACTGTCCGGCACATGCGATGTCCTTGTTCGGCGTGAAATGATCCATCACTATCACTACCTTGTCCGGATCAGATACCGAGCCGCCCTCTACACGTTCCATCTCGTGAACAGCGATTGGTGTCGTGAGATCATTGCCCAGTATCAGATCCACATCGGCCTCTATCAGCTGTCCCGGCGTGAGACTTTCCTGTCCGCAGTGCCTCGCCAGAATCTTCTGCGTCAGCGTCATGCCCATATCTACCAAGCACCTCCTTTGTTTTGATCGTCTGTATTGTATTTATTTTTATTCATTTAGTAAAATTGTAGTTTTCTATCAAAATATAGGCATTGCCTATATTTATTTTCCCGCCGATATAGGATATCATGCAGACAACACATAGCCTTAAAAGAGGTCTGTATCCATGAAGCTGAATCAATTAAGGTATTTCGTCGCTGTATGCAGCTATCCGACCGTCACGCGGGCTGCCGAGCACCTCCACGTATCGCAGCCGTCCATCACGGCGGCGATCCATGAGCTCGAATCCGAATTTAATATGGATCTGTTCTACAGAGGCAATCGCAAGCTCGCCCTCACGCCGGCCGGGGAGCTCTTCTACGAGAGAGCCTGCCGTATCCTCAAGGAGGTAGAGACTCTGGAGGAGGATATGGCCGATCTGACAGAGAACCGCAATCATATCAAGCTCGGCCTCCCGCCGCAGATAGGAGCCTTTTTCCTGCCGGCACTGCTGCGCGATTTTCAGGATACTCATCCGGGTATCCGTCTTGAGGTCATAGAATGCGGAGCCAAGGAAAGCGTAAAGATGCTCATGGAGGAGAGCATAGACATGTCGATTGCATCGACTGCCAGAGACAATCCGAATCTGAACTACTCCCATCTGTTCGATACAGAGATATGCTTCTGCGTCGAGGCGGAGCACGAACTGGCTCATGAGCCGTCTATCCGGCTGGAGTCTGCCTGCTCGATGCCGTGTGTGATGCTGCAGAGAGGCTTTTTCACGCCTGATTCTGTACTCGAAAGATGCAGTCAGCTGCATCTGACCCCGGATGTACGTCTCTACTCACAGCAGCTCCATACCATCAAAAATCTGATTATCCATGCGGGATTCGGGAGCTTTTTGCTGCGCGAGGCTGTCGCTCTTGACGACAATATCAGCAGTATCCCGCTTGATCCGCCCATCACCGCCTCTGTGGATCTGATCACAAAAAAGGGGCGGCACATGTATCACGATTCCAAGCTCCTCATCAGCTTCATCATCGAAAGATACCGGATGCAGCAAAATCA
The DNA here is from genome assembly GCA_963651635.1 of Agathobacter sp. Taxonomy (GTDB): domain Bacteria; phylum Bacillota; class Clostridia; order Lachnospirales; family Lachnospiraceae; genus Darwinimomas. The sequence continues at coordinate 6,076 of CAVJQN010000090.1, read as the reverse complement.
CGCTTGACGAATGTTTCATTTCTGAGTATCTTATCTTGCGAAAGGGAGTAGCTGCCTGATGGATGCGACAAATTGCGCGCGCGAACCTTAAGATAGGGAGGTACGTCGCAGACGCACAGCAGCATCAGGATTCGGTATCGTCAGTACGGCGCACAGCCCGGTACCGAAGCAGTGCCCGGTGGATCGTATATATCCTAGGAAGGTATCTGACGGCAAGACTTTTGCAGCGGCATATGCCGCTGCAGAGGTCTTGCCGTTTTTTATAGGGACAGGAGCGTCCGTTTTAGCTGTCCTGTCCGCGGTTTCAAACTGCACGGCGTCTTGCGTCGCCGCAGCAGTATATGGAGGTGTACTATGCAGCAGCTTGTGGATCTGTTCGGCAATGTGGCCAATCTGACATGGCAGATGGCGGCCATGTGGGTGATCGGAGGCATCCTAATCTATCTGGGGATCAAAAAGGAGATGGAGCCCTCGCTCTTGGTTCCTATGGGCTTTGGCGCGATATTTGTCAATCTGCCGCTGTCGGGCGCGGTGACACAGACGCTGGACGGCGTCCTGACAGAGGGACCGCTTGATGTCCTGTTCAATGCAGGCATATCCAACGAGCTCTTCCTGCTCCTTCTATTCATAGGTATCGGAGCGATGATTGACTTTACACCGCTTCTGGCCAATCCGACTATGATGCTCTTTGGCGCGGCGGCGCAGTTCGGCATATTCTTTACCTTAAGCCTTGCGACGCTGTTCGGCTTCTCCCTGCAGGATGCGGCATCTGTCGGCATCATCGGAGCGGCAGACGGTCCCACGTCGATATTTGTGGCTGATTACTTCTCGTCCAGATATCTCGGAGCCATCATCGTAGCCGCCTACTCCTATATGGCGCTGGTTCCCATCATACAGCCGCCCGTGATACGTCTGCTCACCACCAAGGCGGAGCGTACTATCCGTATGAAGTATCAGGGCGGCAGTGTATCCAAGACCGCGAAGATCCTGTTCCCCATATGCATCACGATAGTAGCAGGTCTCATCGCACCGCGCAGTGTGGCGCTGGTAGGCTTTCTGATGTTCGGCAATCTCATCCGCGAGTGCGGCGTGCTCGACTCTCTGTCCCAGACGGCGCAGGGGAGCCTCGCAAACCTGATCACGCTGATGCTCGGCATCACGGTGGCATCGCAGATGCGTGCGGAGAACTTCCTGAACGTGCAGACGCTCTTTATCCTCGCACTGGGACTGGTAGCATTTATCTTCGATACGGCAGGCGGCGTGCTGTTCGCCAAGGTGCTCAATCTCTTCCTCAAGGACAAGCTCAACCCGATGATAGGCGCCTGCGGCATATCTGCATTTCCCATGTCGGCACGCGTCATCACGCAGATGGGGCTCAAGGAGGATCCGACCAATATCATCCTGATGCCGGCGACCAGCGTCAATGTCTCCGGTCAGATAGCATCGGTCATCGCTGGCGGACTGCTGCTGAGCCTCATACCGCTGGCGTAAGAAATGCATGTTGTGCCTGCGAGACACGTATAAAAATGATCCGCCCGTGCGATGCACGCGGCGGTAGACTACGAAAGGATAATGCAGAAATGATGACAGCAAATTTTATGGAATCTCTGAAGGTGATGGGCTTCGGGATGCTCGGGATATTTACGGTGGCGGTGGTTCTTATAGTGATCATGAAGGTGCTGGTGAAGCTCTTTCCGGCGAAGTCGTGACAGGGAGAAGCTGTCAATGTATTTTAAGGATTTTTGAAACCGGCATCATGCTATAAGCCGAAAGATTTCCCTTGTCTTGCCACGTGAGAAAATCTAACGAAGTCGTGAGATAGGCTTGCTTTTATCCCTCTTATCTATCATAATGGCATAAACCATGTTTGTGTCGTTTGATTGCTAGGGAGAGGTAAATCATGGCTGTCAGTTACAATAAGCTCTGGAAGCTGCTTATTGATAGAAATATGAATAAGACGATGCTGAAGGACAGCGCCGGTATCAGCTTCAATGTTATGGCTCGGATGGGCAAAAATGAGCCTGTTTCCATCGAAAGCATAGAAAAGATCTGCACAGCTTTGCAATGTGATATAAGCGATGTGCTCACATTTGCCAAGGATGCACCTCCTGCCGAGCCAAAGCATTTTTCCACGATTGAGCTTTTCGCCGGAGCGGGCGGGCTTGCTCTGGGTATCGAGCAGGCAGGCTTTCAGACCTTGGGGCTGATCGAATTTGACAAAGACGCCGCCGATACTTTGAAATGCAATCGACCCGGCTGGCGTGTTATCAACGGCGATATCGCAAACATCTCCTGTCTCGATCTGCAGGAGTATTTTGGTCTTCAAAAGGGGGAACTTGATCTGCTCTCCGGCGGCGCGCCCTGCCAGAGCTTTTCCTATGCAGGAAAAAGGCTGGGACTCGAGGACGCACGCGGCACTCTGTTCTATCACTATGCCAAGTTTTTAGAGCAGCTGCAGCCCAAGATGTTCCTCTTTGAAAATGTCAGAGGTCTCCTCACGCACGACCATGGTCGCACATACAAGACTATCACAGATATCTTTGAAAGCACCGGATATACTATCCAGAAGAAGATACTGAACGCATGGGACTATGGTGTAGCGCAAAAGCGTGAAAGGCTGATTACAATCGGCATCCGCAACGACCTGACAGATCGGATCTCCTTTGACTTCCCCGTTCCTCACAAGTATAAGCCCGTGCTGCGCGACATTCTTCTCGACTGCCCCAAAAGTGACGGAACACCATATTCTGATTATAAAAGAAAAATCTTTGAACTGGTGCCGCCGGGCGGATATTGGCGGGATATCCCCGAGGATATCGCAAAGGCATATATGAAGAGCTGCTGGTATATGGAAGGCGGTCGAACAGGTATCCTGCGCAGGCTCAGCCTCGATGAGCCATCTCTTACGGTGCTGACCTCCCCCAGTCAGAAGCAAACCGATCGTTGTCATCCGCTGGAGGCAAGGCCGTTCACTGTACGGGAAAATGCCCGTTGCCAGAGCTTCCCCGACAGCTGGCACTTCTGCGGCAGCGTCAGCTCTCAATACAAGCAGGTCGGAAATGCTGTACCTGTGAATCTTGCATATGACATAGCGACAAAAATAAAGGAAGCCTTGGAGGGGTTGGAGTGATGTGGTCTTTGAGCTTTATTTCGGAAAATGACTTTGAAGAGCATGTGAAGGCAACTATCGAGAAGTATGGCGAGAAACTGGCTATGGCGATGGCTGCCTATATGCTCGGGTTCGGCAGTTACAAAGGTTTTACAGTTTCGTGAAATAAAAAGGCAGTCGGCTCATGTCGGCTGTCTTTTCTCTTCCCTGCATTATCCCGGAGGTCGCATTTTCCCGAAGGCTTCTCACTCCTCCATATCAAAGCTCGCCCGCGGCAGGTTCCAGTGATAATATGCCGCCAGCAGCCGCATGACTATCACTATCGCCATGCCGACCAGCATGGACGTCCGTGCTCCCAGCACCGGCCACAGGAGATAGCATGCCGCCGCTCCTACGATCGCGGCGCAGGCATATACCTGCTCCACCAGTATAAAAGGGGTGTCTCCCGCCAGTACATCGCGCATCATCCCGCCGCCCACTCCGGTGATAGTGCCGACGAAGACAGCGAGAAAAAGGTTGTTTTGCGCACATCCGACGGATATGCTCACGCCGTTTACAACGAAGATGCCGAGCCCTATGGAGTCCGCTATCAGCAGCACCCGCCGGTATATACTCTGGTGACGGAGTATCGCCTTGTTGACGCACGGCAGGAACAGGAAGACGGACACTCCTATGGCGCACAGCGCATACTTCGGATCGCGAAATACCGCCGGAGGTATCCTGCCCAGCACGATATCACGTATCGCTCCGCCGCCTACCGCCGTAGTGACGCCGAGGATGATGACCCCGAACAGATCCATGCGCTTGCGCAGTCCCAGCACCGCGCCTGATATGGCAAATGCCACTGTTCCGATCATCTCGGATATAACTAGGAACATCTCCACGATACATTTCCTCCAAGCCGTATAATAATATGATACTAGGGTCAAAAGGTCTAAAACTCCGACGAGAGCTTGCTCTCGTGAGGAGTTTTGACCTTGAGACCCGCCAAAACATGAGTAAGTAGCCATTTTTCATAGAAAATGAGCGGATTACGAATGTTTTGAGGGTTGCGGGAGCGCTATGCACGTAGCAACCCGTATCAATTTGGGTTCAAAATAACTTTTGACCCCAACATCATAATATGATACCAAGGTTTCAAGATTAAACCTCCTCATGCAGGCTCACCTGCACGAGGAGGTCTCAACTGCTCATCACTGAGCGCTTTTCTCTCCTATGATGACATCTGCGTACGGCAGAGCCTCTATCCACGCGCAGAACTTTCTCCACTCGTCGAGCTTGTGGTCACGGCGTGTCGGATAGATGCCCGCGAGCACCTCGTAGTTCAGCATGACCGTGCGCTTCTGGTTAAATGCCGACGGCAGCAGCTGTATCATCTGCCACCAGATGTCCTTCTTGGTACACGGCTCTCCGTCAGGGCTGCCTGTCATGACCTCAGCCTTCTCGCTGTCGCTCAGCTCATTCCACTTGAGATATGCCGTGCGGAAGCGGTTCAGTGTCTTGACCGTCTGCTTCAAGTCATCAAGTGCTATCGGTCCCATATGGTCATGGCTGAAGTCGTCGAGCTCGAACTCTTTGGCCGTGAGCTTGTGCATCGTGCTGCACGAGTTAGCCACGGTGCCGACCTTGTAGGTGTCAAATTCCTTCCACCAGTACAGCGGTGCCGTGATGTCCAGATATACCACGATCATACGGCGGTACTTGGCATGTGTCGGTCCGCCTGCCGAGAGCCTCATCATGAGATCATGATCCACGGGTCCTACATCTGCGCCGCACTCATGCTCCGGTGAAAATGTGCTGTCGGACTTGTCCCAGCTGTTTAAGGGATTGCGCATGCCGCGTATAGTCTCTTCCAGTCCGTGTATGGATACCTTCTCGATAGTAATCATCTCTAGTCCCCCTTGTCTGTCAGTCAGTGTCTATCGCAGTATAGCATATGCGGGGCGCGGTGGACAGCGTGTCTAATGCACAGCGGAACTCAGTGCACAGCGGTTCGCAGCAAGCCACTCTGACTTCGTGCTTTGCACTCGTCAATCGTGGGCTGCTATCGCATGGCATTGAGTAAACGGATCTCGCCTCGCTGACGCTCGCGACATCCGAACTCAATGCACAATGACAGGCATTCCAACAAACGCGATGCTGTATAGTGCTGCGGCGGCATCGTAGGGCAGGTTCACACAGCCGTGCGAGCCGCTCGTCAGATAGATGGAGCCGCCGAAGCTGGAGCGCCAAGACGCGTCATGCAGCCCCTCGCCGCCGTTGAACGGCATCCAGAAGTTGACATATGACTTGTACTTGGTTCCATTATCATTGGTGCCCTGCAGATAGCGGCTCGTCTCCTTGGACTTGATGGAAAATACTCCTCTGGAGGTATCATGCCGCCCCGCTGCCCCTGTCACGCACGGCGCGCCAACGACCGCTGTGCCTCCGACATATGCCGTCATGGTCTGCGCCGTGACATCGACATCCACGTATGTTCCGCCGAACGGGAGCGACTGGTTGACCGTCACGGATGACTCTCCCGGTCCGTCTCCCACTGTCTCTATGATCGGGTCATATCCGTCCGTCAGCACACATGCGCCCAGAGGTCGTCCTGTCGCGGTATCCTGCGTAAACAGATAGAACATCCCGTCTACAGCCGCCCACCCGGTGGTCATCAGACCGTTTGCCCCGAAATAGTACCAGTATCCGTCTATGTGCGCCCATGCATTTGTGAGCATCCCGCTGCCGCCCGCATATGACCAGCTTCCGTCGGCATTTTGCACCCAGCCTGTGGCTCCCGGTCCCTCTCCGGCGCTGTCCAGCATCCTGTTCGGGTAATCATATGAACCCGCCCACGAGCATATGCACATGAACAATGATGCCGCTGCCGCGATAACTGCCGTGGTGATGCTCCTGTTAAGTGCCGTGCCTGACTTTTTCATATATTCTCGCCGTGCCCAATATGTCCAAAAAGCTGTCATACCA
>CAVJQN010000089.1:0-4476 GCA_963651635.1 Agathobacter sp. | reverse complement strand
GCATATACCTATATACGGTCTGTGCAGGGGGTTGCGCTCACGAAAGCCGTCCCTGCCCTCGTATTCAAGGCGCAGGCACTCGGCAGAAAGTCTGCTCGCCAGCACCTCATCGAACAGATCCAGCAGCCCGCAGTGATCGACATCCGCATGTGATATCAGCACCGTCTTTTTGATATGGTCGAAGTCCGGCACCAGCTCGCGCAGGAGCCTTTGCATCTCCTCGCGGTAGCAGGCATATCCCGTATCCATGAACAGATAATCGCTCCCGCTGCGCAGTATGGCTGTGTTGCTGCCGCAGGGAGGCTCTATGAGTATCATCTGCGTGCGCTCCGTCAGCTGCTCGCGGGTGATGCGCGGCATGAAGCCCTCCCCGCGGCTCTGAGCCAGCATCCTCGCAAATCGGCTGATGCTGTCAAATGTAGCATGAGGCGACAGTCCGCTCTCGTCCAGCATCTCCATCGCCAGATTGGCATCGACCATCAGCGACTCACGCGCCTCCTGTCCCAGCCCCATGCCGTGCGTCAGCTCCGAGATAAACGAATCATAGAATATGCTGTTGTCGTAGACCTTCTCCGAGTGGTCATAGTCTATGACGCGCACCTCGCACAGCCCGGACGCCGCCTCTATGAACCGATCGATGCTCTCGGGATCGTCCACGAACAGACCCATCCTGAAATACTGACATTCGGTGCCGTTTTCCTGAGAGCTGATATATGTGATATTGAAGCTGTAGCTGGCTATCAGCTCCAGCACCGCCACCACCGCGCCCGGCACATCGTGCAGAGTGAACTCCAGCAGCACCACATTTCTGCCCCGGGGATCCTGCAGGTAGCCTATCTCGTCCAGCTGCTTTCTGGCGCTATCGTGCTGCTCCTGACTGCCCTCCGCCTCGATGAACATGGTGTTGGTATCTACTGCCTTGTTGTAGCTGCACCGCGTGATATTCATGCCGAGTGAGGCAAATATACGCCCCGCCCGCAGGAAGGTGCCGATATGATCCGGCAGTGTCGTGACATAGGTTCTTCTCATGCTACCTCCGATATCTACGAAAAAGGTGTCCTCACGAGCGAGCTTGCATCGGAGGTTATAGCCCTTTGGTTATGAGTTGATACGGGTTGCTACGCGCATAGCGCTCCCGCAACCCTCAAAACATTCGTAATCCGCTCATTTTTCTGCGAAAAATGGCTACTTACTCATGTTTTGGCGGGTCAAAAAGTCAAATCGGCTCATGCAAGCAAGCTTGCATCGGCGATTTGTACCTTTTGACCCTAGTATCACATTATTTATACACACATTGCGGCAGAAAATAAACTGTCACTGATGCTGTGTGATCCCGCTTGACTAAATACATCGCAGGATATATTATCATGTCGATTTGCCTACTGGATAAGTATGTTGAATGGAGCTATATTATGATGATTTCAACCAAGGGTCGCTATGCCGTGCGCGTCATGGTGGATCTTGCCGAGCACAGCCGCGGCGACAATATACCTCTCAAGGAGATAGCTCAGCGTCAGGAGATCTCCCTGAAATATCTCGAACAGATCATGGCTCTCCTCGTCAAAGGAGGGCTCGTAGAGGGCGCTCACGGCAAGGGCGGTGGCTACCGGCTCACACGTACCACAGACCGGTACAGGATAGGCGAGATACTGCGCCTCACTGAGGGCGATCTCAATCTCGTCCCGTGCATGGAGGATGCCGGCTCGTCATGCCCCCGATCCGCCGAGTGCCGCACCTATGACCTCTGGGCGCAGCTCTGCCGGGTCATCAATCAGTACCTCGACTCCGTCACGCTGCAGGATCTGATGCATGACGAACGATAACCACGCCTGATTTGCGAAATTTTGCATGGCTCTGAACGGTCTCAGATGACCGCCGTAAATTTTATCCTACCGTCCTCCTCGCGCGTCGCCCTGATGCTGCCCTTGTGCGCCTCGACCACCGCCTTGGCTATGGACAGACCGATACCCGTACCTCCTGCGCGGGAGTTTCGTGACTTATCCCCGCGATAGAACCTCTCAAATACACGCTCCAGATCCTCGCGTGTCAGCTCGCTCTCCGTCTCATTGGTCACGCTCAGGCATACATTTCTGCCCTGCGTCCTCAGCTCCACGTCTATCTGCGTATCCTTGGGTGAGTACTTGATGGCATTGTCCAGCAGGATCTCTATCAGCTCGCGTATCGCCTTCTCATCGCCGCAGAATACGATATCCGGCTGTATATGCCCGACGACGCGCTTGCCCTGCGTCCTCGCCACCACCTGAAACGACTGCACATCGTCCTCCACGACATCCGACAGCGGGAAATCTATCATGCTCGCCGGCCGGTCATTCTCCTCCATCCGCGCCAGATATACCAGATCATTGGTCAGATCCGTCAGATGGCGCGTCTGCTTCTTGATATCGGCTATCCACTCGTTTTCCTCGTCGAACTCCAGCTCCAGCACGTCCGCGTCCGCACTGATGATGGCAAGCGGCGTCTTGATCTCGTGCCCCGCATCCGTGATGAAGCGCTTCTGCTTCTCGTAGCTCTCCAGCACCGGGCCGATGATGCGCCTTGAAAAGTAGGAGATCAGCGCGAGCACTATCAGAAAACATATCAGGGAAATGCTGACGCTGTGCACGAAAAATCTCTGTATGAACTCGAGCTGGCGCCATATGTCAAGAAAAATGATATTTACCGTGCCGTCCTTCTCTGTCTTTAAGTACCGGTACTGCGAGATGACACCCCTCTCGCCTCTGCCGTATGCCTTAGCTGCCAGCTCCGCCGCGCCGTCCGCGTCTATCGAGGCGATATTGCGCGTCTCGGTGCTCAGCACCTGTCCCGTCTGCGCGTCCAGCAGCACGCTGAAAAAGCGGCTCTCATACGGCAGCTCCGGGGACATGCCGTTCTTGCGCATAGCCTCAAAGCTCTTGCCCTTCTCCGGCTCCCAGTCAGGCTTGGGGAACTCACCGTCATTTTCCTCGAGTATCTCCAGAAGACTGTCCGCGTCCCTCATCGTTCCGATATAGCTGAAGATGTTAATCGCCGTGATGGTGATGATGGATATCAGGAGAAATGCACTCATGGACGCGACCACGAACCGCACCTGCGGTCCCAGTCTGCCGTACTTTTTCAGGTCTCTCTTGCCGCCCGACTTCATGAAAGCTCCTCCAGCGAGTATCCGGTATTTCTCGTGGCTTTGATCTGGATATCCGCCTCCAGCGCCGCGAGCTTCTTCCTCAGATAGGAGATGTAGACCCAGACGACATTCATCTCGGTGTCCGTGTCATATCCCCAGACATTTTCTATCAGTCGCTCCGTAGATATGAGCCGCTTGGGGTTCGTCATCAGAAGCTCCATCAGGCGAAATTCCTTGTTCGCCAGACGGTAGCTCCCCGTCGGAGAGCTCAGCTCGTAGCTCGTGCGATCCAGCGTGATATTGCCAAATGCCAGCGTCGAGTCCCCCGCGTCCTTGCCTCGCGTCAGCACGCGTATACGCGCCAGCAGCTCCTTGGAGTCAAATGGCTTGGTCATATAGTCATTGGCGCCGGAGTCCAGCCCCAGCACTTTGTCATCTATCTCGGACTTGGCAGTCAGCATCAGCACAGGCGTGCGGTCTCCCGCTGCCCGCGCCTTTTTGAGTACCGTGATGCCGTCCATCCTGGGCATCATGATATCCAGTATGATCAGGTCGTATCCGCCCGTTTTTATATAGCTGAGAGCCTCCTCGCCGTCATATGCGTTATCCACGGTATATGTGTTCTTCGTCAGCACCGCCGTGAGCGCCTTCGCCAGAGACTGCTCATCCTCCGCCAGCAGCAGCTTCATCGTGTTCTCCTCTGTATCCGTTTGATACCGGCATCCTCATTGTAGCATACGATGCCGGATGATCTTGCACATTCATCTATGATACAGCATATACGAAAAACCTTACTTGAACCTTAAAAGTCCCGCCGGCATACAAGCTCTCGCTGTGCTTGCACAAGCGGGAGCGCTGAAAGCGCGTAGCAGCTGCCTTTTAAGTATGATATACTCATGGCACATTTTCGGGCAAAACAGCAGGAGTTGACAGCATGACATACAGGGTTCAGGCAGACGGGCAGGCGGACAGAGTCGGTTATCTTGATCTGGCAAAGGGGATAGCTATCCTATCCATGGTTCTGTGCCATACCGTAACAGTTCCGTCTACCGTTCTGGCATGGGTATTTTCATTTCATATGCCGATCTTTTTTATAATATCAGGCATCCTGCTTTCCCGTAAGAAGACATTTGACAGGCAGTCCTTCAGGAGAAATCTCATCAGAAAGCTGGAGACTATCATCTGCCCGTATCTGATCTTCTCGTTGATATACAGCTGCCTTGCCATCGTATGGGATATCCTCGCCGGCAATATGCCTTCCGACCCTGTCCGGATAGTCAAATCTGTGATTTATTATATTGCGTTCGGGTATCACGCGCTGTGGTTCCTTCCCGCCGCATTTATCGCCAATATCC
>CAVJQN010000088.1:1356-5489 GCA_963651635.1 Agathobacter sp. | reverse complement strand
CTTAAATGACGCGTTCGGCCATCAGGACGGGCTGACCATCACCTACAACCATCATGAGCAGGCATGTGCCATGGCAGCGGAGTGCTATGCGCGTATAGCCAACCGGGTCGCGCTGGTATGCGTGACTACGGGTCCCGGCGGGACGAATGCGATCACGGGAGTTGTAGGCGGCTGGCTGGACTCCATCCCCATGTTCATAGTATCGGGGCAGATGCGCTATGACTGGACGGCAAGATCGGTAGCCGACGTGGCGCAGGTGCGTGCGCTCGGCGATCAGGAGTTTGACATATGCAAGGCCATCGACTGCATGACCAAGTACAACGAGATGGTCATAGATCCTATGCGCATCAGGTACGTGACCGAGAAGGCGCTCTATCTGTGCACTCACGGGCGTCCCGGCCCGGTATGGCTCGACATCCCGCTCAATGTGCAGGGAGCATATATAGAGACCGATGATCTCGTAGGCTTTGACGCGGAGAACTACGAGGCAGGCGGCGACGGCTGGGCTGCTCCTTCATCTGCCAAGATCCCGGAAGACGAGGCAGGCAGGGGTGAGAAGCGTGAACCGCGCGTCCCGATAGCGACTAGGGAGACGGCACGAGCTGTGATAGAGAAGATACGCAGCGCGTCCCGCCCGGTATTTAACGTGGGCAATGCCGTCCGCATAGCGAACTGTCACGATACTTTCATGTCCGTCGCGCACAAGCTGGGCATACCTGTGGTAGTAGGCTGGAACTCCGAGGACTGCATGCCGTGCGACGATGAGCTGTATGTGGGACGTCCCGGCAATTTCGGAGACCGCCCCGGCAACTTTGCCGTACAGAATGCGGATCTCGTGCTGTCCGTAGGCTCGCGTCTGGGCATCCGTCAGGTCGGATACAACTGCGCGGGCTGGGCGCGCGATGCCTATGTCATCATGAACGATATAGACGAAAATGAGCTGAACAAGCCGACATTGCACGTGGATATGAAGATACATGCCGACTGCGCACAGCTCCTTCGTGTGCTGGATCAGGTGCTGGACGAGGAGAAGACACCGGTATGGAACGACGGTCAGGGCTTGCGCGATATGACATGGAAGCAGACCATAGCCTACTGGAAGGAACGCTATCCGGTAGTGCAGCCCAAGCATCTGGCAGATGATGATACACAGTATGCCAATATCTACGCGCTCACATACGAGCTGTCAAGTCAGGCGCGGGAGAATCAGATCACGGTGGTAGGCAACGGCTCACCATGCGTAGTCGGCGGACATGCGTATATCGTAAAGAAGGGACAGCGCTTTGTGTCCAACTCCGCCATCGCCTCTATGGGCTACGGTCTGCCGGCGTCCATCGGCGCGTGCGAGGCGGCAGAGGAGATGCCGCAGTACGACAAGGATATCATCTGCTTCACCGGCGACGGCAGTATACAGATGAATATACAGGAGCTGGAGACGGTGATCTATCACAGATTGCCCATCAAGATATTCGTGGTCAACAACGGCGGATATCACAGCATCCGCCAGACGCAGAAGCGTAATTTCTCCGAGCACAAGCTGGTCGGGATAGGCGAGGACTCGGGCGATATAGGATTCCCTGATATGGAAAAGCTCGCGTGGGCATACGGATATCCCTATGTGAAGATCATGCACAACAGCGAGCTGCATGACGGCATCGCAAGGACACTGGCGACGGACGGTCCGGTCATCTGCGAGATATATGTGACCAGAGATCAGAACTTCGAGCCGAAGTCCTCGGGCAAGCTCATGCCCGACGGCACCATCACATCGCCTCCGCTGGAGGATCTGGAGCCGTTCCTCTCCGACGAGGAGCTCTCGGAGAATATGCTGGTATGAATATACTGCTCACAGGCGCGACAGGATTTGTAGGCAGGCACACCGCCGCGGATCTCATATCCCGGGGATACGAGGTCTATGGTCTCGTCCGCGCCTCATCGCCGCGCAGGTCACTTCTGCCGGAGAGGCTGCATATAGTAGATATGGATCTGAGCGAGCTGCGGAGGCGAGAGCAGGTGCAGACAGGGCAGAGTTCCGGCATACCATGCTCAGACACTGAGGCAGAAGCACAGGACGAACCTGTGTATACGGACAGGAAAGACAACACTGCCAAGGGCGACACATCATACACAGATTCAGATGTGTCAGGTACAGATGTTAGATCCAATTATTCCGTATATATTGGCAGAAAAGCTGCTGCAAAGAACAGCCTGTGCGCAAATACGGATATGTCAGACGCAGCAGAACCGCCCGGTCAGGCGTTGTGGTTAGATTCGGAATTAACGGGCACAGCCGGGTATACAGATAAGCAGATCGATGTCCCATATACATGGGATGCGCTCCCTGAGATAGATGTCTGCATACATCTGGCATGGGAGGGAGCGGCGCGCGGCGGACGCATGGATGCGCAGCTGCAGCAGGATAATGTCGAAAATACTATGGCGCTGATCCGTGCCGTGGCAGACAGGGGATGCAGGAGGTTCATATTCAGCGGCTCGCAGGCGGAGTACGGAATCACGACGGACGATATCCGGCGGTCGCATATGACGGTAGACATGCCGCGGTCGCGAACGGCGGACGACATCCGGAAGTTGCAAACGGCGGATGATATCCGACAGCCGCAGACCACAGAAGATGCCCGGCAGCTACAGACCACAGAAGATACACGACAACCACAAACCGCAGATGGTTCCCGACGCTCCAGCACATCCGATATATACATGACAACCGAGCGTACGCCATGTCATCCCCGCTCCGAGTACGGACGTGCGAAGCTGGAGGTGCTGCATCGCGCATCAGAGCTGTGCAGGGAGCTGGATATGACCTATATACATATGCGGCTTTTCAGCATATACGGACCGGATGATCAGCCCAACTCGCTTATCAGTCAGTGCGCACGCGCTTTTGCGAGGGGTGAGACCATGACGACGGGCTCGTCCTGCGGCCAGATGTGGAACTTCCTGCACGTCGATGACTGTGCGGCTGCGATATCGCTGCTGGTGAGCTGTCCGTATCTGACGGATACTGACGAGGGAGAGACGGCGTGCGTAGTCAATGTGGCAGGAGCGCACAGCCGTATACTCCGGGAATATATCGAGGAGATGGCGGATCTGGCAGAGCCGCGCGGCAAAGTGGTATTCGGAGAGGGCATGAGCAGCCCGGAGGGCATACCGTATCTCGCTCCCGATACATCAAGACTGACAGCCGCGACAGGCTTTGCACAGCGCATATCGTGGCAGGACGGAGTACGCGAGGTACTGCGACATACCAAGAATGTGGTATAATCTGATACCAAGGTCGAAAAGTCAGGCATCAAAGGGACATATATGAGCAGGATCAGCATAGTCATACCATGCTATAACGAGGAGGAGAACGTCGAGGCGATTACAGCCGCGGTGGAGGCGGAGTTTGCCTCCAAGCTCCCCGGGTACGAGTATGACATCATATTTATAGACAATGACTCGCAGGACGCGACACGCGACCTGATCCGCGGGATATGCGCACGCGATGACCGGGTGAGGGCGATATTCAATGCCAAGAACTTCGGACAGTTCAATTCTCCCTACTACGGGCTGCTCCAGTCGGACGGCGACGCGGCTATCCTCATGGCGTGCGACTTTCAGGATCCGCCGGAGATGATAGAGAAGTTCGTGCGCGGTTGGGAGGAGGGCTACCGCATAGTCTGCGGCATCAAGACCGCGAGCCGCGAGAACAGGCTCATGTACTGGATGCGGTCGATGTATTACAAGGCTATCAAGCGGTTCTCACAGGTGGAGCAGATAGAGCATTTCACCGGATTCGGGCTGTATGACAGGTCATTCATCGAGGTGCTCAGGAAGCTGGACGATCCGACGCCCTTTCTGCGCGGCATAGTGGCGGAGCTGGGATATCATCGCAAGGACATACCCTATGAACAGCCGCTGCGCCGTGCGGGCAGGACGCACAACAACTTCTATACACTGTATGACGCGGCGATGCTGTCGGTCACGTCATATACGAAGGTGGGACTGCGCATAGCGACATTTATCGGCGGGATATTTGCGGTGGGCTCATTTGTCGGCGCGATAGTATATCTGATTATGAAGCTGCTGTACTGGGATCGCTTTCCGGCAGGCATGGCGCCGGTGCTCATAGG
>CAVJQN010000088.1:0-1346 GCA_963651635.1 Agathobacter sp. | reverse complement strand
ATGAAGCGTCCGCTGGTGGTGGAGGAGGAGAGAATCAACTTTTGAAATACAAGGTAGACGTAGTAAGGATTCGTGAAAATACCATCACGATCAACGGTTGGGTCGTCGGGCGTAGTGAGACTGCGCCCGTCAGTTATGATGTGCTCGATGCGGACAAAAAACACATAGATTTCAAACTGGTGCCCACGCGCCGCGATGATGTGAGCATCATATATTATAAAAAGACGGTCGATCGCGATCTGGGATATGATATCAGCTTTGACTATGAGCGGGGGCGCGACTATTGGCTGGTGATCAGCTGCGAGGGACGCACCGCGCGCATCAGGTTCAACGAGGAGCTGATAGCCAAACGCTCGTCCGTGGCATACAAGCGGGCAGAGAAGATAAAGGATCTGTGCAATCTCGAGACGGTCAAGGTGGCATGGGACTACTTTAAGAAAAACGGACTGCGCGCGCTGTATATGAAGTCCGCCAACAAGCTTAAGGGGCTGGACAATGACTACGAGTACGCCGAATGGTACGAAAAGACCCGCCCCACGAGGGAGGAGCTTCAGGCACAGCGCGAGACGGTATGGACGGATGTATGGGAGCGACCTATTCTCTTTTCCGTCGTCATACCCGTATATAAGACACCTGATGCGTATCTGAGGGCGCTTCTTGACTCCGTCATCGCCCAGACCTACACGAACTGGGAGGTCTGCATCGCCGACGGCAGTCCGGCGGGCGAGGATAAATCAAAGATTCTGGAGACATATGCAAAGCGGGACGGGCGCATCCGCTATCAGCTGCTTGGAGAAAATCTCGGCATCTCCGGCAATACCAATGCCGCCCTTGCCATGGCGCACGGCGACTGGGTCGTGCTGTGCGACCATGACGATCTGCTCACCGAGGACGCGCTCTATGAGTGTGCCTGCGCGATACGCGACTATCCGCAGTGCGAGTGCATTTACACGGATGAGGACAAGCTGGATATGGACGGCGGAGCGCTCTTTGATCCGCATTTCAAGCCTGATTTCAATATTGATATGCTGTGCAGTGTGAACTATATCTGCCATCTGTTCCTGTTCAGGCGGGAGATGACGCAGCGCTGCGGGACCTTTGACGCGGCATATGACGGCGCGCAGGACTATGATTTCATATTCCGCATCACGGAGCAGGCGGTGCAGATACATCATATCCCCAAGGTGCTCTATCACTGGCGCTGTCACATGAACTCCACCGCGTCCAATCCCGAGAGCAAGCTCTATGCCTTTGAAGCGGGAGCGCGGGCGATACGGGCGCACTACGAGCGCGTGCATCCGGAGCTGACGGTAGAAAGCACCGACAAGGGCGTGCACTACGGCATT
>CAVJQN010000087.1:0-13152 GCA_963651635.1 Agathobacter sp. | reverse complement strand
AGCAGCCAACACGACAGGAAATGCCCGGTAAAAAGCCCTCCATCCTTGCAAAGCTGAAAGCGCAGCCCACAGCCGACACCACATTTTTGAAGAGCGCCCCGAAACGGAGCGCGGAAAGGGAGCTGTGACATGAGCGACTTTACATTTGACGAGATCAACCTGATGTGCATTTACAATACCGGCACTCGCACCGGTCTGATGCAGGAGCTGACAGTTATGCGCGGGTATCTGGAGCCTGACGAGACCGAACTGCTGGCACTGACGGATTCTGTTCTTGCCAAGCTCACCGCTATCACTGATGAGGTCTACGCCGAGCTTGAACTGTTTCCGGACTTTGATTGAGCAGTAAAAATCAGGGGGACGGTTCCGTTCGGAGCCGTCTCCCTGCCGCTGCTATTCTGTTTGTTCACACAAGTCCCATGCTGCGCATAAACATATACGCATTTTTGCGGCCAAGCAGGAAAACCGCTTCATCCCGTATCGTCCGCATTTTCTGTTCCAGCAGATTGAGCTGGATCACCACACCGGATTCCTCGACTGTGAGTGCGGACGGCGTTCCGCGATCCCACATCTCATAAAGATTCGGATGTGCTTCCAGAAGATTGTACTTTTCCTCGTACAGCCTGTGATATTCCTCGCAGTTATGGAGCAGGTTAACCTCAACATCGCTGATCTCCTCTGCCAGTATCTCCGTGTCAACATCCAGCCACTCTGGAAACACCTGATTTTCGCCCATGCGTGTACCCCTTTCATAATGTTTTTACTGCTATCGCTATTGTAGCAAAACCGGAGGAAGATGCAAGGATTCTGACCGCAGGGATATTGACGGCATATCCCATACTCTGATTGCAGCGTTTTGCCCATCTGAAAATTCTCTTGCGCTTTTGCTTAACTGTTGCTATAATATACTTGCATAACTCCCGTGGAAATGTGCTGGTATAACAATATAACTCTCTGGAAATAATGAAAGCATGGAGGTGCTTGTATGGCAATCGTAAGTGACGAGCAGGTCATCAAGGTGCTGCGGCAGTATAATCCCTGGTGGCGCAATCCGCTGGCGATCAAAGAAGAAAGCAAGCCGCAGAAAAGACTTGCCTACTATGAAGCATTAAAAATGATCACGCATAGAACGATTCGCCGGTTTGCTGTTTTATCCGGCGCAAGGCGCGTCGGTAAGACGACGATCATGTATCAGATGATGGACAGTCTGATAGACGAGGGCGTAAACCCCAAGAATATCCTGTACGTGTCTTTCGATAATCCGATTGTAAAGCTCGTCAATGTGGAGAAAGTCCTTTCCATCTATGAGTCCCTTTATCCTGTTGATGGAATAAAGTACATTTTTCTCGATGAGATTCAATACACGGAGCATTGGGAGCTGTGGATGAAGGTCATCTACGACAGCAGGAAGGATATACGACTAACAGCGACCGGCTCGGCAAGCCCGATATTGGAAAAGGGCTCGACCGACAGCGGGACGGGACGATGGAGCATTCTGAAGATACCCACCATGTCGTTTTATGAATATTGCCGTCTGCTGCAAATTGAAGAGCCGATTCTTCCCGACAATTTGCGGCTCACAAGGCTCGTAAAAATGAGTAAAGCGGAGTTGGGCGATCTGATGGATCGGTTTGCTCCGCTGGAAGTGCATTTCAACCGTTACCTCATGATCGGCGGATTCCCTGAGCTTGTATTGTCGGATGACGACGTGTATGCACAGCGGATGCTGCGGGAGGATGTGGTGGATAAGGTGATCAAGCGTGATGTGCTGACGCTTTTTAATATCCGAAGCCCGCTACTGATGGAAAAACTGTTTTTGTATCTCTGCATGAACTCAACAGAGATTTTCAGCGTGACCACAGCGGCAAAGGAACTGGAAAACACATCAGTCTCTACAATAGACAGCTATATCGAGGCGCTTGAAATGTCCAATCTGATTTACCTGTCAAAGCCGATGGATGTGGGAAGCAAGGGCGCATTGAAGGGCAAGCCGAAGATATACATTGCCGACGCCGCCATACGCAACGCCGTTCTGATGATAGACGATGTTCTTTCGGATGAACGGGAGCTTGGGGCGATGGTGGAAACGACGGTATATAAGCATATCGTCTCCTTCTATCAGGGCAGCACGGCGCAGCTCGGCTACTTCAGAAAGGCAAAGGACAATCAGAAAGAGGTCGATGTGGTCATTGAACTGCCCCGCGAAAAGATTCTCTGTGAGGTAAAATACCGCAACAACTCCCATATACCCGCTACGGACGCCATCGTCGAACTCTGCAAGGATGAAAGTGCAAAGGTCACAAGCGCATTTCTCATCACGAAACAGTTGGATGATTTCGGCATTGCAAAGCACGAAACCCATGTGCCGATTTTGCGAGTACCTGCCATCGCATTTCTGTACCTGCTTGGAAAGGCGGAGGCAGACGGACAAAACGGGAAAATGTAATACCGTGGCACAATGCCCGCTTGTTTTGCCTCCGTGATTCTATTTCCCAAAATCGAAAAAATATTGATAAGGTGTAAATGAATGATTACGATCGGCATACTGGCGCATGCGGACGCCGGCAAGACAACATTATCCGAAAATATACTGTATGAGTGCGGTGTCATATCCGATATGGGCAGGGTCGATAACGGCGATACCGTGATGGATACGGACTGTGTGGAGAGGGCACGCGGCATCACGATATATGTCGGAAGTGCGAGATTTAGTATAGGCTCAAAGGCATTTACGATGCTGGATACGCCCGGGCATACGGACTTTAGCGCCGAGACGGAGCGTACGCTGAGCGTGCTGGACTATGCGATACTGGTGGTCAGCGGTGCGGAGGGTGTGCAGAGCCATACGCATACATTGTTTACCCTGCTCGAACGATACAAGGTGCCTGCATTTATCTTCGTCAACAAGATGGACAGGAGCGAGCGCACCCCGGCGGATATCATGGCGGAGCTGAAGAGCAAGCTGTCAGACGAATGTGTGCAGTTCTCGCCTGAGCGTGACGTGGAGGATATCGCGGCATGTGACGAGGCTTTGATGGATCACTACCTTGCAGCCGGTACGCTGGATGACGAGAGGATAGCCGATGCTGTCGCGAGGCGCAGTATATATCCCGTATATTTCGGAAGTGCGTTAAGGTCGGAGGGCGTCAGGGAGCTGCTGGACGGGCTGGAGATGTATACAAGGGAGCCCCGTTATCCCGAGGAGCTGCGCGCCAGAGTATATAAGATCACGCATGATGAGCAGCATGCCCTATGGGCACATATGAAGCTGCTGGGCGGGCGGCTGGCTGTAAGAGACCGTATAGGCGAGGAGAAGGTGACGCGTATGCGGACCTATGAGGGCGCGCACTATACCGAGGTGACAGAGGCATATGCGGGAGATTGCGTAGCTGTCATGGGTCCGGTATCGCTTAGAGCCGGTCAGGGGATAGGCTGCGAGGATGCGCCGGTGCCTGTGCTGGAGCCCGTCATGACATACAGGCTGGATATCAGGGACGGCACCGCGCCTGCCGTCATGCTGGCGCATATGAGGCAGCTGCAGGAGGAGATGCCGGAGCTGGCATGTGAATGGGTACCGGAGCATCAGGAGATACTGGTGCGCGTCATGGGCGCGATACAGCTGGAGGTGCTTACTGCGGTCATAAAGGAGCGCTTCGGCGCTGATGCGGCATGGGACGCCGGAACTATCGTCTACAAGGAAACCATCGCGGACAGCGTCGAGGGCGTCGGGCATTTCGAGCCGCTCAGACACTATGCGGAGGTGCATCTGCTGCTGGAGCCGGGAGAGCGGGGCAGCGGCATCACCTGTGCGGCGGACGTGAGCACGGATGAGCTGGCGCTCAACTGGCAGCGGCTGATACTCACACATATCATGGAAAAGCGCCATACAGGAGTGCTGACCGGGTCGGAGCTGACGGACGTGAAGATCACGCTCAAGGCAGGCCGGGCACATCAGAAGCATACTGAGGGCGGAGACTTCCGTCAGGCGGTATACCGCGGCATCCGTCAGGGACTGATGCAGGCCGAAAGCGTGCTGCTGGAGCCGTATTATGATTTTGAGCTGCGTCTGCCGCGGGAGAACGTGGGCAGGGCGATGACTGATATCGACGGCATGAGCGGACATTGCGAAGCTCCTGTTATCTCCGGCGAGACGGCAGTGCTGACGGGCTACGGTCCGGTGTCGGAGCTGTGGAACTATCACAACGATATCATAGAATATACGCGCGGACTGGGAACCATGACCTGCAGCATCCGAGGATATGATATCTGTCACGATGCCGAGAGCGTGATAGAGCGCATCGGATATGATCCCGAGGCGGATATCGGCAGTCCGACGGGCTCGGTATTCTGTGCTCACGGATCGGGCTTCTATGTGCCGTGGTACGATGTGCCGCAGTATATGCATATAGAGAGTATATTTGCGGAAAAAAGAGACGATGCGGGCGTACCCGTCAGCGCCGTGAGGACAAAGCGTGTAGACGAGTGGATAGACCCGGAGGAAGTCGATCGTATACTGAAACAGGCTACCCATGCCAATGCGCGCGGCAAAGCACGTCAGCCGGACAAGAGGACGGTTACAGCACCGGTCAAGACGCCTGTGTACAGACCGCAGCCGGTGAAGCCGCAATATCTGCTGGTGGACGGATACAATATCATATTTGCATGGGACGAGCTCAGGGAGATGGCAGAGCGCAACATAGACTCCGCCAGACAGATGCTCTGCGATATAGTCAGCAACTATGCGGGATACAAGGGCATACAGACTGCGGTCGTATATGATGCGTACCGTCTGCAGAATCATAAGACCGAGACAGCAGACTACTACAACATCAAGGTGGTCTATACGGCGACCGCGCAGACCGCGGATCACTATATAGAGCGCTTCACACACGAAAACGCATCGAGATATGACATAACAGTGGCGACCTCTGACGGTATAGAGCAGATCATCATACGCAGTCAGGGATGCAGACTGCTTTCTGCGTCGGCATTTCGCCATGAGATAGATGTCGCGGTCGGGGAGATACGGGACAGGCTCGCAACTTTTTAAATCCGCCATTGACACAGGTAAAGAGTGTGGTAGAATTATCGTGTTTCTATTTTCACAACCGGGAGGGGGGTTAGCTTTTCGATGTCAAACGTGATTGTGAAAGAAAACGAGAGTCTTGATAGTGCTCTTCGTCGTTTCAAGAGGAATTGCGCGAAGGCTGGTATACAGCAGGAAATTCGTAAGCGTGAGCACTACGAAAAACCAAGCGTCAGACGAAAGAAAAAATCTGAAGCAGCTAGAAAGCGTAAATACAACTGATGCTAAATAAGGCGGCGGGGCTTCGGCTTCGCCGCTTTTACATATCTGACAGGTTCGGAGGGGCATGGAGACAGAGCTTATATATGATATACCCGCGCAGTACGAGCGGGAGGTGTGCGGTCAGCTGGATCACAATCTGAAAAAGATAGAGAAGGCATTTCATGTATCAGTGATTGAGCGGGACGGCGAGTTCAAAATCATCGGTCAGGAGGCGGGTGCAAGGCGTGCCGCGGATGTATTTAACAATCTGATACAGCTCGCCAGACGCGGCAACAGCATCACGGAGCAGAGCGTGGACTACGCGATATCCCTGTGCATGGATGAGTCTACGTCCGATGCCATAGTCGAGATTGATAATGATATCATCTGCCGCACCATACAGGGAAAGCCGGTAAAGCCCAAGACAGTCGGTCAGAAAAAGTATGTAGACAGCATACGCGAAAATATGGTCACGTTCGGCATCGGGCCTGCCGGTACGGGCAAGACATATCTGGCTATGGCGATGGCTATACAGGCGTTCAAGGACGGAGAGGTGTCCCGGATCATCCTCACGCGCCCTGCCATAGAGGCTGGGGAGAAGCTGGGCTTTCTGCCGGGAGATCTGCAAAGCAAGATAGATCCGTATCTGAGACCGCTTTATGATGCTCTCTATCAGATCATGGGCGCGGAGAGCTTCACGGCAAACTCCGAAAAGGGGCTCATCGAGGTAGCGCCTCTGGCATATATGCGCGGCAGGACGCTGGACAATGCATATATCATACTGGACGAGGCGCAGAATACGACACCGGCACAGATGAAGATGTTTCTGACGAGGATCGGCTTTGGTTCAAAGTCGGTGATCACAGGCGACAGGACGCAGAAGGATCTGCCGAATGATCAGGCATCCGGACTTGATATCGCCGCAAGGGTATTGAAGAATATCGAGGGGATAGGCTTTTGCGAGCTGACCAGCAAGGACGTGGTGCGACATCCGCTGGTACAGAAGATCGTCGATGCATATGAAAAATACGAGAAAAAGGAAGCAGTGAGACAGACAGCGAGGAGGCGGCGATGACTGTCCTGATAGATAATGAAGCTCCGGGGATGCTGCATATTCCGTATCACAGGATCATAAACGAGGTGGTAGAGGGGACGCTTGACTACCTGAATATACCCTTTGAGGCAGAGGTGTCGGTAACCATCACGGACGCAGACACCATACGCTCACTTAACAAGGAGCATCGCGGGATCGACGCGGTCACTGATGTGCTCAGCTTTCCGCTGAATGAGTTTCACAGCTCCGGTGATTTTGAGGAGCTGGCGGACGATCCTGATGCGTTCAATCCCGAGACGGGCGAGCTGATGCTTGGAGATATCGTGATATGCGCTGATAAGGTGCTCTCGCAGGCTACGGAGTACGGGCATACGCGGACACGCGAGCTTGCCTTCCTTGTATGCCACAGCGTGCTGCATCTGAGCGGCTACGATCACATGGAGGAGAGCGAGCGCGAGGAGATGGAGACGCTTCAGCGCACGATACTCGACGCGCTGGGCTACAGACGGTGAGCAATGAAAAGAAATTGCTTTACAAAGATTATATATCCCGCAGTCATCTGCCTGCTTTGCATACTCTTCTCAACCGGGTACGTGAAGCGGGGCGAGAAGATAGATGTACCCGAATCGGAGCCGCCGCAGAGTGCTGTCTCCGTTGAGACTGCCGCATCAGAGGAGGCCTCAGAGTCGGAGCTTGTCATCAATGACGATGTCAGTGAGCCCAAGCTCGCGTACTCCTCAGACGAGAAGCGGGAGATCAGAGACGGAAAGATCAGAAGCATCCTGACAGGGGAGTGGATAGATGCCGACAAGGGGATCTTAAGACCTGTGGCGGTCATGATGAGCAATGACAAGGAGGCTCTCCCGCAGTATGGAATCAATCGCGCGGGTGTGGTATATGAAGCGCCGGTGGAGGGCGTCATGGTGCGCTATATGGCGCTTTTCGACGACTGGCAGGATCTGGAACGGATCGGCTCGGTGCGCAGCTGCCGGACGTACTATACCTACTTTGCCCGCGAGTGGGACGCGATATATGCGCACTACGGACAGTCTACATTTGCGCTGCCGTATCTGGAGGGACTGGACAATATAAACGGCCTGAAGGGCAAGGGCACTGAGGCATATTACAGAAGCAAGGACAGAAAATCCCCGCACAATGCATATACCAGCGGTTCGCTCCTGACCAAGGCGATAGCGGCATGCGGGTACAGGACAACGCTTACGGATGCGTCCGCATGGCATTTCCGTTTCTGCGGTACAGATGAGCAGGTACAGCTTGAAAACTCGCTGGAGGCGGCCAAGATAGTGCC
The DNA here is from genome assembly GCA_963651635.1 of Agathobacter sp. Classification (GTDB taxonomy): domain Bacteria; phylum Bacillota; class Clostridia; order Lachnospirales; family Lachnospiraceae; genus Darwinimomas. The sequence continues at coordinate 5,502 of CAVJQN010000087.1, read as the reverse complement.
GGGATATCCGTATAATGAGCCGTGGTTTGAATACGATGAGACAGACGGGCTGTATCACAGATACCAGTACGGCGATGTGCACAGGGGCGATGAAGGTCCGATCACCGTCAAAAATGTGATATTTGAGTACAGACCGGCGGCAAACTATGCTACGACCGACTATCTGAATATCAATCTGAGCGGGGAGACCTACGGATATTTCTTCACCAACGGACGGGGATATCCCGTGAGGATAGTCAAGGACGGAGAGTACGGCGTGACGCACTACTACAATATGGAGGGCGAGGAGATCGTCTTAAACAACGGCAAGACATGGATATGCATACTGCGCTCGGATCGCTTCAGTCATACGGAGATATTCGGAAAAGATGGCACAAGAACAGACCGGTAAAAGAAAAAAGGAGAGCAATTTCCTGATACAGGGCGGCATCCTCGCCGCGGCGGGGCTGCTCGTGAGGGTGATCGGGCTGGCATATCGTATCCCGCTCATCCGGATCATAGGCGATGAGGGGATGGGATACTACTCGGTCGCCTATGAGATATATTCCATCGTGCTGCTGCTGTCGTCCTACAGTCTGCCTCTGGCGGTCAGCAAGATGATATCCACCAAGCTCGCGAAGGAGGAATATGCCAATGCAGGCAGGATACTCAAGGCTGCACTGGCATATGCTACCCTGATAGGCGCTCTGGGGTGCATGTTTGTATGGCTGACGGCGGGATGGTTTGCCGAGGTATTTTACAAGCTGCCGCTGTGCAGATATGCGCTGGAGAGTCTCGCGCCCACCATATGGATCATGTCATATCTGGGCGTGATGCGCGGCTACTATCAGGGACGGCGCACCATGGTTCCGACTGCCGTCTCTCAGATCATAGAGCAGCTCGTCAATGCGGCCGTGAGCGTGGGAGCGGCGTGGCTTCTGTGTCAAAGAGCACTGAATGACGGTCTGGGAAATGCCGTCGCAAGAGCATACGGCGCCGCAGGAGGGACGATAGGCACAGGCGCGGGAGCGATGTCGGCACTGATCATGTTTGCCGTGCTCTATATGCTCCACCGCGGCACATATCGCGCCGAAACGCAGGCGGATACGCGCTCGGGCAGCGACAGCTATTCACAGATAGCCGCCGCGCTGGTGATGACGGTGATTCCGGTGATAGTGTCGTCCGCCATCTACAATATCAGCGGTATCATCGATGCATATATCTATTCAAATATCATGACGGGGCGCTTCGCACAGGAGGCCTCGGAGGTCGCCGCGCAGTACGGCGCATTCACAGGCAAGTACAAGACGCTCATGAATATACCTGTCGCGATAGCCAACGCGCTCGCGTCGTCTCTCATACCGGCTATGAGCAGCGCAAGAGCACGTGGCAGCAAAGCAGATACCAACAGCGCTGTCAATATGTCCGTGCGATGCGTCATGCTGATATGTCTTCCTGCCTCCGTCGGTCTGACGGTGCTGGGCGGTCCGGTGGTCAGGCTCCTGTTCGGAGCCAGCGATATAGCAGAGCGCATGACCACGATAGGCTCGCTCTGGGTAGCGTGCTATTCGCTGTCTACCGTCACCAATGCGATACTGCAGGGCTGCAGTCGTATGGAGCTGCCGGTGCATCATGCGGTCATATCGCTGGTCATCCACATCGTATCGCTGGCGGCTTTGCTGCTTGTATTTAATATGGGTATATACAGTATGCCGATATCCGGCATCATATTTGCACTGTCGATGTGCATACTCAATGCCGTCTCGATCCGCAGAGAGGTCGGATATGTGCCTGATATCAGGGCAAGCTATCTGCTTCCGGCTCTGTGCAGCATAGCTATGGGGGCGGTGACGCTGCTTATAAGGCTGCTGCTGCAAAGGCTCGGCGCGGGCAATACGACGATCTGTACTGTATGCGTCATATGTGCAGTCGCTGTCTATGCGGTGCTGGTAACTGTGACCGGGTGCTTTAAGCTCAGCGATCTCAGACGGAGAAGAAGCTCATGAGAGATGTCTATATCATAGGTGCGGGAGCATCGGGGCTCATGGCTGCACAGTGCGCGGCATCGCTCGGGGCGCGGGTCACGGTATATGAGGCGCTGTCTGTCCCCGGCAAGAAGCTCTCCGCAACGGGGAACGGGAAATGCAACTATACCAATATGCGTATGTCGCCGGGGGCGTATCACCTAATGAATATTCCCGCATCAAAGGATGAGCTGAATGACTTCTACAGATGCTTTGAGAGATTTGGAAATACCGACACGATAGATTTCTTCCGCGAGATCGGAATAGAGCCGCTCGTGCGTGACGGATATGTATATCCGCGAAGCGGACAGGCATCCTCCGTCGTCCGTGCGCTCGTGCGCAGATGCGAGAAGCTGGGAGTGCAGATCATAAGAGACCGCCGGATAGAGAGCATAAGGGAGCTTGGAATACAAAATCTCGGCACAGATGAGGCGCTGGTACTTGCCTGCGGGAGCAAGGCATCGGTAAAAAACTGCAATTCATACAGACTGCTGGAGGAGCTGGAAGTATCATATTCGTGGATATCTCCGGCACTGTGCGGGATATATTGCAGGGATGACGATGATTTCTTCAAGGCTGCTGCGGGTGTGCGATGCACAGGCAGTATAAACGGTGAGGTCGGAGAGCTCCAGTTCACGGAGTACGGGATATCGGGGATAGCTGCATTTAATATATCTCATGATGTGGGACGGCGTCTGTATGCACGGATATGCAAAAATGAGATCACGCTTGAGGTCGACTTCATGCCGGAATATCGGGACGAGGACGAGGTGCTCGGCTTTTTGACAGAACGTATGAACAGGCTCTGTTCAGATGCAAGAGGTACGGAATCGCAGCTCAGAGAGCTGGGCGACGGCTTTATCAATCTGAAGCTCTGGTGTGCATTGATAGACAGGACAGCAAGGCAGCACGGGGGCATGGTCACGTTGCACGAGCTGGCACACAGCCTGAAATGCAGTACATTCATACCATATAAGACGGCAGGCTTTGATAAGTCTCAGGTATGCGCGGGCGGCATCGGCACCGACGAGATAGATCCCGATACCATGGAGCTGTACAGACACCCGGGGATATATGCCGCAGGGGAGCTCATAGATATGGACGGTATATGCGGCGGATATAATCTGCAATGGGCATGGACGAGCGGATATATAGCCGGAACATATGCGGCGGGAGGGATGCTCTCATCATGATAAGAATCACGCAGCTGCGTCTGCCGGTGCATCATACGGACAATCAGCTCAGAGAAAAGATCATAAAGACGCTGCGCATACGTCCCGGAGAGCTGCAGAGCTACACCATAGCAAGGCGCTCACTCGATGCCAGAGACAAGAACGATATCAGGTATTCCTATGCGATAGATGTCACACTGACTGACGGCGCAAGACCCGGCAGGCGCATAGACGGAAAGGATCTGATATCATACGATCCTCAGCCGTATAAGATACCGAGAGTTTCGTTAAATGCACATGACACTCACGGCAGGGCAGCTCCTGTCATCGTCGGATGCGGACCTGCCGGACTTTTCGCAGGACTGGCGCTGGCGAGAGCAGGGCTGAACCCTATCATAGTAGAGCGAGGAGAGCTTGCCGTAGAGCGAAAAAAGCGTGTAGAGCGCTTCTGGGAGACGGGAGAGCTCGATACGGACTCCAATGTCTGCTTCGGTGAAGGCGGCGCGGGTACGTTCAGCGACGGCAAGCTCAATACTCTGGTCAAGGATACCGACGGGCGGCATGCCATGGTGCTGAGAACGCTGGTCGAGTTCGGAGCGGAGCCGTCGATAATGTACGATCAGAAGCCTCATATCGGCACAGATCAGCTCATAGGCATAGTCACCGCCATGAGGAGAGAGATAGAGAGACTGGGCGGGACTGTACTGTTTAATACAAGGCTGGCAGATATCATCACGGACGATGCCGGAATAAAAGCAGTAGTGTTGGAGAAAAAGTGTTCTCGTGAAAACAGGCACAAAGACAGTCAGGAAAAAAACAGCGAAAGCATCAAAGGAAACCAACATGATGCAAACATGGAATATCTCCCCTGCCGCGAGCTGATATTGGCGACCGGTCACTCTGCTCGGGACACATTTGCCATGCTGAGAGGTCACGGGATATATATGCAGCCCAAGGCATTTGCTGTGGGACTGCGCATCCAGCACCCGCAGGAGATGATAGATATCAGTCAGTTCGGAGAGAGGGAAGCGTCCTTTTTAAGCCCGGCATCCTACAAGCTGACGGCACGGGCAGGAAGCGGACGGGGCGTATATTCCTTTTGCATGTGTCCGGGCGGATATGTGGTCAATGCGTCCACGGAGCATGATATGCTCACAGTCAACGGCATGAGCTACTCGGGACGTGACTCCGGGACGGCGAACAGCGCGCTGATAGTGACCGTGACTCCGGAGGACTTCACGGCTTATGCGGGCGGTTGTAACGACGGCTGCAATCGTGAATGTAACAGCGGCATTGAGCGAGGGCAAGGCTGTCAACAAGCCCATATGAGTGCTGCGGCAAGGCATCATGACAATCGAATTTCTGAGCCGCAGTTGACAGACCCGATGATGGGCATAGAGTTCCAGCGTATGCTGGAGCGGGCGGCATATCGCGAGGGCGGCGGCAGTATACCGGTACAGCTCTTAGGAGACTATCTGAGAGGAGCTGACAGCAAGGCATTTGGCGATACCGTCCCGTGCTTTAAGGGAGCATATACATTCGGACGGCTTGACAGAGCATTTCCGGCATTTATACGGGAGGCGATAGCCGATGTCATGCCGGGATTTGCCCGGAAGATAAAGGGATATGACAGAGAGGATGCGGTACTCGCCGGGATAGAGGGACGCACATCATCGCCTGTCAGGATAGTCAGAGACGAAAGAGGAATCGGCAGCATCCCCGGACTGTATCCGTGCGGAGAGGGCGCAGGATATGCGGGAGGCATCACCAGCGCGGCGATGGACGGACTGCTGGCGGCGGAAAGGATCATAGAAAAGTACTTATGAGCAGGACATATCATATAACCACATTCGGATGTCAGATGAACGCGCGCGACTCCGAGAAGCTCTCCGGTATACTGGAGGGGATGGGATATACCGAGTCGGAGCGCGAGGACTCGGATATCGTCATCATCAACACCTGTACGGTGCGTGAAAATGCCAACGAGAAGGTCTACGGGCATCTCGGCATATTGAAGAACTACAAGAAGAAAAATCCGGCTATGTTCATCGCGATCTGCGGATGCATGATGCAGGAAAAGGACGAGGTAGACAGGATCTGCGCCAAGTATCCCTTTGTGAATCTGATATTCGGAACATACAATATCTGGAAATTCCCCAAGCTCATAGAGCAGGCGGCTCAGTCCGGCAAGACCTATGTGGACGTAGCGGAGACTGTCAGCGACCAGGCGGACAGCATGCCCGTAAAGCGCGTATATAAATATAAATCGGGTGTGAATATCATGTACGGTTGCGACAACTTCTGCACATACTGCATCGTGCCGTATG
>CAVJQN010000086.1:0-4196 GCA_963651635.1 Agathobacter sp. | reverse complement strand
ATACAGATATCCCTAGCTTTCTCAGCACAGTCCAGAACCCCGGCCAGCTCTTCGCGACTGTCTCTGCCCCCTCGATCTCGCCGCCTGTGAGCGTACACAACACCGTCAGCGCCATGGCTATCCTGTGATCCCCGTGAGCGCACAGCACCTCACCCGGTCTGTGCATCTGACCTTGACATACGATCAGATCATCCTCGCCGCTACGCGTCTCTATGCCGAATTTGCGCAGCTCCTCCTGCATACAGGCGATTCTGTCGCTCTCCTTGATGCGCAGCCGTCTAACTCCCGTAAATCGCGCGCCGCCCGTCGCAGCAGCATATGCAAAGAGCACGGGACCCAGATCCGGGCAGCCTGAGATATCGAGTGTGATGGTATCCTCGGTAAATGCACTATATCGGGCAACATTCTCCTTGGTTGTGCAGCCGCAGAGCATATTCGTGTTTCTGCAAGCCTGCTCGCTGTGCCTGTCGGTACGTCCGTCTGCCATATTCATGCCGCTCAGCCGATGAAAATACTCAACGCATATCTTATCCGCCTGTATGCTGTCGGTATTCAGTCCGCATATCTTCAAACGACCTTGTTGCAAGCCCTCACTGTTCCCAGATATTGCCCACGCAGCCAAGTTCTCACCTGAAACTGTTCCGGGCGTTATCCCTGTATCTGTAGCTACATCTGAATCTATACCTGCATCTGTGTCTGCATCTGTGTCTGCATCTGGGTCTGCATCTGTGTCTGCATCCGTGTCTGCATCCGTGTCTGCATCTGTGTCTGCACCTGTGTCTGCACCTGTGTCTGCATCTGTGTCTACATATATGTCTGCATCTATATCTGTATCTATATCTGCATCCGTGTCTGCATATATGCCGGTATACGTTCCGCTCCCATCATCGCCTGCCAAGGTATTCGTTCCCTCATGCAGATACTTCATCGCATACAGAAATGCCGCATTCGACCAGTCACCCTCTACACTTCTGCGCCCGGGCATATACCGCTGCCCGCCTCTGATGTAAAATGTATTCGGAGCGGTTTCCTCAACCGTCACTCCGTACATTTTCATCACATCTATCGTGATATCGATATACTGTCTGCTCTCCACAGGCTCGCGCACATGGAGGATGCTGTCCTCATCAAGCAGCGGCAGCGCGTACAGCAGTCCCGATATGAACTGGCTGCTCATATCGCCTCTCACACTCATCTCTCCCGGTCGGAGACTGCCGCGGACTGTGATTCTCTCCGGCTCTTTGGTGATGCTCACTCCCGCAGCAGATCCGTGAACGTCCGATTCCGCAGTATCGCAGGAACCGGCAAACAGCTCCTCGTATACATCGATGCCTCTTTGCATCAGCCGCCCTGAGCCCGTGAATATACCGCCTCCCGCGAGTACCATCGCTATCGGGATGAAAAAACGCAGCGTGCTGCCGCTCTCTCTGCAATGCAGGACGGGAAGCTGAAGTTCCTGCCCCGCCGCACCTTGTCTCGCTGCATCTTGTCCTGCTGCATCTTGTCCCGCTGCCTCTTTCCCGGTCTCCCGTTCGGTTACCACCTTCCGCCTGTCCCTATTCCTGCCTGCTGTATCTCCCGCTACCCTGATGCCGTCCCCGACCGCCTCACACTCTATCCCCAGCGCGCGTATGCAGTCCATAGTCGCCAGTATATCCTCGCTGATGTCGTCAGATGCACCGAGCCCGTATATCACGGAGTCTTCATCCGTCGGCGCACCGTGCGCCGCCAGCGCCGCGCATATCAGCATCCTGTGTGCATAGCTCTTGGAAGGGGGCGCCGCGATTGTTCCTGCGGGCGCCCCTTTTTCTATCCTTACTCTCATATTATTTCCTGAAGCAGCATATGCGCCGTCCCCCAGCGTCTCAGCCCCAATCGGCATTAAACTGGGATTTCTGACGCACAACATATTCATAAGTACCCGACCGCTCAGACTGTATTCTCACAGCGCATCCAGCACTGCCCTTGTGACCTCCTCAAGGCTCATATCCGCGTCGATGGTCACGTCCGCGCTGCGCCGGTATATATCGATACGCTCGGCATATACCTTTCTGAGCTTTGCCTTATTTTCGTAATTATCACTCGTCATGAGCAGCTGCTCCAGCGGTCTGTCCAGAAATACCACGAGACCGTTGTACCTGAGCGCCCTGACATTTTCCTCTCTGAGCACCGAGCCCTTGCCCGCGGCTATCACTATACCGCTCTCGACCGCCAGCTCCCTGATGACCTCGGTCTCTGTATTGCGAAAGTCCTCCTCTCCGCTCTTGAGAAATGACTCCGCCAGACCCGTTCCCATCCTGTCCATGACCAGATTGTCCGTGTCATAGAACCACCGCCCCAGCGCTGCCGCGACTGCCCGTCCTACCGTAGTCTTGCCGCTCGAGGGCATGCCGATCATGATGATATTTCTCTTCGCCTTAAATACAGCATCATAGGCGCGCTCTATATCATCGTCCGTCACCGGTTCGGACAGGAACTCTCCGTATGCATAGACCCCCTGCGCCGCCAGCATATAGAGCCCGCCCTGCGCCTTGATTCCGGCTCTCTGCGCGTCCTGCACCAGTTCCGATCTGAGCGGGTTGTATATGGCATCGATCACGCCCTCCAGACGGGGGAAATGCCCTATGTCCACGGGCTTGACCCCGACTTTCGGATACATTCCGACCGGTGTTGTATTGATCAGTATCTGCGCATCAGCATGATCCGATACAGCCTGATCATATGTAAGTGCTCCGTCTCTGCCGCTGCGCGAGACCTTATATATCGCGGATGCTCCCATATCCTCTGCGACAGCGTATGCCGTCCGCGATGTGCCTCCGGTTCCGAGTATCAGCACCTTCCTGCCTCTCAGATCCAGTCCCAGCCTTTGTATCAGTGCCTTCATCCCGGCGTAGTCAGTATTCGTGCCGTACAGATATCCGTCGCGATTGACGATGGTATTGACCGCTCCTATCTGTCTTGCCTGCGGCGAGATCTCGTCCAGATACGGCATCACCGCCTGCTTGTACGGAATCGTGACATTTATCGCCTTAAAGTCCTTCGCCTTCATGAAGTCATCAAGCCTGTCGGGCGCTATCTCCCTCAGCTCGTACCTGTAGTCGGCCAGCTGCGCATGAATCTCGGGTGAATAGCTGTGCCCCAGGTGCTCCCCTATCAGTCCGTATTCCATACCTGCCTCCTTCCTGATACACCGCCAAGGTCTCAAGGCCATGCTCCGACGCATCTGCGCCTGCATGAAAATACCATTAGACCTCAATCCTTAGGTGCCAGCCAGTCGGTTCCGTACCTTCCTTCCAGCATATCAGCTATGACGATTGCTGTCACGCTGTCTATGACCGGGCATGCTCTGCGTATGATTGCCGGATCGTGACGCCCCCTTATCAGCAGCTCCGTGTCCTCCCCCGTCAGGAAGTCCACCGTCTGCTGCGGTCTGGCTATGGACGGGGTCGGCTTTATGGCACATCTGAAAACTATCGGCATGCCGTTAGTTATGCCGCCGTTGATGCCGCCGTTATGGTTGGTCTGCGTCCTGACAGCGCCATCCGCCATATGCATCGCGTCATTTGCCTCGCTGCCCCGCATGCCCGAAGCCATCGCCCAACCGTCTCCGAACTCTATGCCCTTGATGCCGCCGATGCTGAATATCGCATGTGATATCATGCTCTCCGCGCTGTCAAACCACGGTTCGCCCACGCCCGCCGGCATACCCGTCACCGCGGTCTGTGTGATGCCGCCTATGCTGTCGCCATCGCTGCCTGCGCGCAAGATCTCGGCAGTCATCAGCTCCGCCGCCGCATCATCTATGACAGGGAAATGCTTTCCCCGCAGCGCAGTTATCTGCTCCTGAATGCGCTCCGGCGCAAATGTCTCATCACTGACACCTCCGCAGGAGGCTATATGCGTACCTATGCGGATCCCCCTTGCCTCCAGCGCCGGGATGAGTATCCCCCCGGCGGCAGTCAGCGCTGCCGTGATCCTTCCAGAGAAATGCCCGCCTCCGCGATAGTCCTCATATCCGTGATATTTGCAATATGCCGCGTAGTCCGCATGCGAGGGTCGCGCCGGACCGTATGTATAGTCACCGCTTCGCACATCACGATTGGGGATAACGATGGTCAGCGCCGTACCCGTGGTCTTATGATTAAATACACCGCTTAGTATCTGATACTCGTCTGCCTCGCGGCGTGCGGTATCTG
>CAVJQN010000085.1:0-3046 GCA_963651635.1 Agathobacter sp. | reverse complement strand
CCGACGACAGACACCGGATGGATGTCTGCATTGTGATGAGAGACATCGGCAGCATAGTATGTGAGTACATCACCCCGCCGTTCAGGCGGGGATTGCTATGATAAGCGGAGGTATATGATGATAGAGCTGCTGGCACCTGCCGGCTCCTACGAGAGTCTGGTGGCTGCGGTCAATGCAGGCGCGGACGCCGTATATATGGGAGCTTCACGCTTCGGTGCGCGCGCATATGCGGACAATCCGGATACGGACAGATTTATCGACGGGCTGCACTATGCGCATCGCTACGGTGCAAAGGTATATATGACGGTCAATACGCTCTTCAAGGAAGCAGAGCTTGCGGAGCTGCGGGACTTTCTCCTGCCGTATTATCAGGAAGGAGTGGACGCGGTACTCGTGCAGGATCTGGGAGCATTGAGCATCATCCGGGAGAGCTTTCCTGATCTGCCGCTTCATGCCAGCACGCAGATGACTGTGACCGATGCAAGGAGCGCCGAGCTGGCAAGGCAGCTGGGAGTATGCAGGGTAGTGCCGGCGCGGGAGCTGTCGCTTGATGAGATACGCGATATACATGACAGGGTGGATGTGGAGATAGAGACCTTTGTCTACGGAGCGATGTGTTACTGCTACTCGGGACAATGTCTGATGAGCAGTCTGATAGGAGGCAGGAGCGGCAATCGCGGACGGTGCGCGCAGAGCTGCAGGCTTCCGTATTCGTGCAGCTTCGGCGGACGGACGGAGCAGGGACGGCTGCTGAGCATGAAGGATCTCAATGCGCTCACGCTTCTTCCGGAGCTGGTGAGTGCGGGGATATGCAGCTTCAAGATAGAGGGACGCATGAAGAGCCCGCGATATACCGCAGGGGTGACATCTGTATGGAGAAAGTACATAGACCGATATCTGGAAATATACGGTGAGAGTACCGCGAGTACCAATGAAATTGATACAAACGAATCATATGATAAAACAGACGGAAACCAGCCAAACGAATATAAATTGACCGAGATATCATCGAAGCTCGATAAGACAAGCAGCAAAAATAATAATGAGAGAGTATACAGAGATGACTGGCAGATAGATCCGGCTGATCTCAGGATGCTCTCGGAGCTGTTCGACCGCGGCGGCACGACCGACGGATACTACCATAGAGACAACGGCAGGGAGATGATGGCATGGGATGAAAAGAAGGATCCCGGAGCCAAGGAGTCTCTCTATGCATATCTGGACGGGAAATATGTCAATGTGACGCGGACTGCCGGGATATCAGGAAAAGCGGTATTTCATATCGGAGAGCCTTCGTCTCTTACGGCAGAGTACAGGGGCAGGCAGGTGACTGTCACGGGAGATATACCTGCGCAGGCTACAGGTAAGCCCATGACATCCGACGATCTGCGCAGACAGCTTGAAAAGACGGGCGGTACGCCATATCGCTGGAGCGGGCTGGTTATAGAATCCGATGACGGGATATTCGTCCCGGTGAGCAGGCTGAACGATCTGCGCAGACGGGCGCTGGAGGCTCTGGAGAGGGAGGTGCAGGATGGATATAAACGTACTGTGTAATGCGCCCGAGCAGCTGGAGGCGGCGCTGGAGTTGGCAGAGGAGTATCCGGGAGCGCTCTGTGAGATAGGCATCGAGGCTATGACATTTCCCGAGGAGACATATGCGCGGACAGTCAGCAGATGCCATGATGCAGGATGCGCATGCCGGCTCGCGCTGCCTTACATATTTCGCGACAGGGCACAGCGATGGCTTGCCGCAAACCGCATGCTGATTGCGGATGCGTCCTTCGACGGCTACCTGATACGCTCACTTTCGGAATTTTCTGCTGTCCGCGAGATTGCGGATGTGCAGTCAGCAGGCAAAGCCGACGTGACGGCATACGCTGACACATCTGCATACGCAGACAGGCTTTGCAACCATGCAGATATGAGCAAGCCGTGCGGCTGCATGACGAAAGCTGCAGATTCAAACTCATCTGCATCTGCCTCTGCACACTCAGTTCTGTCTGAGCATTTCCCCGTCATAAAGACTGATTATAACCTATATGCCATGAATACCGCGGCCAAGCGCGTTCTCAGGGAGCTCGGGGCGGATATGCTGACGGCTCCGCTGGAACTGAACGAAAGAGAACTGCATACATTGGACATATCAGATATGGAGATGATAGTTTACGGACGAACTCCGATGATGATATCGGCACAATGCATAAAAAAATCACTCGGTTGTTGTGGAAAGACGGGAATTGTATGGATAAAAGACCGTACAGGAAAGAGCATACCCGTTGAAACGGTATGCAAAGATTGTTATAATATTAACTATAATATCGTGCCGCTGTCTATGATCGGAATAAAAGAACGGATCCTGAGCCTGTCACCCAGGGCGGTCAGGATCCATCTTACGATAGAAGACAGGGTGCAGAGCAGTAACATCCTTAAGGCATACGCGGACACATACGCATCATCGGATATCTGCAGCAGTGTGAGTGGCTCAAAGACCGCAGCCCGGAGCACAGCCCGGAGAGGGAGCTGCGGCGGCCGCACAGATACCGAGCCGGTGCCTGAGTATACCAGGGGTCACTTTAGCAGAGGAGTAGAATGATGTTTAGAATCTTAAAGAAAGAGCTGCTGGCCGAGAAGATCTGGCTGATGGACATCGAAGCTGCCCGTATCGCCCGTATCTGCAAGCCGGGAGAGTTCATCATCCTCAGGATGGATGAACACGGAGAGCGTATCCCGCTGACGATCTGCGACTATGACAGCGCGGCAGGAACCGTGACGATCGTATTTCAGGAGGTAGGCGCATCGACGGCGAGACTGGCCAGAGATTTCAACGTGGGCGATGAGCTTGCGGATTTTGTGGGACCGCTCGGAAGACCCAGCGATCTGGTGACGGAGGATCTCGAAGAGGTCAGAAAGAAGAAGATAATATTCGTAGCCGGCGGAGTAGGAACAGCACCCGTATATCCTCAGGTAAAGTGGCTGCAGCAGCACGGCATCAAGTGCGATGTCATCATCGGCGCCAGATCCAAGGATCTGCTCATCATGGAGG
>CAVJQN010000084.1:8941-16599 GCA_963651635.1 Agathobacter sp. | reverse complement strand
ATGGTCGTCTTGCGCGGCGTGGAATACTCCTTTTTGATGGCCTCCAGATCACTGATGAATATCTCGTCCATATTGGCACGGGACTCGAGTATGTGCCGGTAGTCCTTGATATTCTTCAGCGTCTCTCTGTACTCCTTCATCAAAGTGTCCACCTCAAGCCCGATGAGCTTTTGCAGACGCATTTCCAGTATAGCGGTTGTCTGTCTCTCCGTAAACCCCAGCTGATTCATCAGCCGCTCACGCGCCTCTGCTACGACCTTGGACGTCCTGAGTATCTTTATGATCTCATCTATGACATCGCAGGCACGGATGAGGCCCTCCTGCACCTCGCGTCTTTCCTCTGCCTTGGTCAGGAGTATATTGTACTTTCTGGATGCATTTTCATATTGAAATTCCAGATAGTTGGACAATATCCCCCGCAGATCCAGCGTCTCGGGTCTGCTCTTGACTATCGCCAGCATATTGACGCCGAAGGAGTCCTCCAGCTTCGTCTTCTTGTACAGGATATTTTTGATGCGCTCCGGGTCGGAATCTTTTTTCAGCTCCAGCACGATCCTGATGCCGTTGTCGTCGGACTGATTGCTGATATCCGTCACCTCCGGCAGGATCTTCTTATCTGCCAGCTCCGCCACGTCCTGCAGGAACTTGCTGATCCCGGCTCCGATCATCGTATACGGGATCTCGGTGATCACCAGTTTGTCCTTGTCACTGCGCCTGACTCCCGGCTCGTATACCACCCTTCCGCGCAGTCTCAGCTTGCCCGTGCCTGCGGTATATATCGCCTCGAGATCGGCTTTGTTGGCTATGATGCCTCCCGTCGGGAAGTCCGGTCCCTTCAATATCTCAAGGAGCTGCGCCACGGTGCTCTCGCGATTCCTGATATATGCGATACAGGTGTCGCATACCTCGCCCAGATTGTGAGGCGGTATGGACGTGCTCATGCCGACCGCGATGCCGTCAGCACCGTTGATGAGAAGATTGGGCACTCTGACCGGCAGCACCACCGGCTCACTCTCCTGCTCGTCATAGTTCGGAACGAAATCGACCGTCTTGTCGAGATCCTTGAGATATACCTCCTCGGCGAACTTCTCCAGTCTCGCCTCCGTATATCGCATCGCCGCCGCCTCGTCGCCCTCTATGGAGCCGAAGTTGCCATGTCCCTCGACGAGCGGCATGCTCTTCTTCCACGCCTGGGAGAGTACGACCAGAGTCTCATACAGAGAGGAATCTCCGTGCGGGTGGTACTTACCCATCGTATCTCCGACTATCCTCGCCGACTTTCGATGAGGCTTGTCATGATCCAGATGAAGCTGCGCCATATCATAGAGCACTCTGCGCTGCACCGGCTTGAGCCCGTCCCTCGCGTCCGGGATAGCCCTAGCCGTGATCACGCTCATGGAGTAGTCCAGATATGACTTCTGCATCTCCTCGCTGTATTCTGTTTTTAATATCTGCTCTGCCATCTGTCTGCATCCGTTTCAATATATTTACTGCGCATCATCTATGTCCCGGCATACCGTCACGCATCTATCTCGGCCTCGTCCGCGCGGCTGTATATGAAGTCCCGTCTCGGACCTACCTCGCTGCCCATCAGCATACCCGTCACGTCGTTGGCCATAGCTATATCCTCTATCTCGACCTGCTTGAGCCTGCGCCTGTCGGGATCCAGCGTCGTCTCCCACAGCTGCGCGGCGTCCATCTCTCCCAGTCCCTTGTATCTCTGCAGGGTAAATGCTCCCGCCGCATGGCTCTGCCGGTATCTCTCCAGTGCCTTGTCGTCATAGAGATACTCCTCCTCGCCCTTCTTAGGAACTACCTTGTAGAGCGGCGGCATGGCGAGATACACATGGCCGTTGTATATCAGCTCGGGCATGAACCTGTAGAAAAATGTCAGCAGCAGCGTATCTATATGCCTGCCGTCCACATCCGCATCAGTCATGAGGATGATCTTGTGATATCTGAGCTTTGATATATCAAAATCGTTGCCGTAGCCCTCGGAGAAGCCGCAGCCGAACGCATTGATCATGGTCTTGATCTCAGCATTGGCAAGCACCTTGTCTATGGATGCCTTTTCTACGTTCAATATCTTGCCGCGTATGGGAAGGATAGCCTGAAAGCGGCGCTTTCTCGCATTTCTTGCGGTACCTCCCGCGGAATTGCCCTCTACTATGAATATCTCACACTCCTGCGGATCTCTGGACTCGCAGTTGGCGAGCTTGCCATTGCTGTCAAAGGAGAACTTTGACTTGGTGAGCATATTGGTTCTGGCCTTCTCCTCGGCTCTGCGTATCCTCGCGGACTTCTCGGCGCAGCCTATGATCGCCTTGACGGTCTCGACATTTCTGTCGAAATATCGCGCCAGCTCCTCGGAGAGCACGTTGACCACTGCCTTGCCTGCGTCCTCGCTCGCCAGCTTGGTCTTGGTCTGTCCCTCAAATATCGGATCCATATGCTTGATCGCGACTATGGCGGTCATCCCGTTTCTGGTATCGGCTCCGGTGAAGTTGGCATCCTTGTCCTTGAGTATGCCCAGCTCACGGGCGTAGCTGTTGATCATCTGGGTAAATCTGGACTTGAAGCCCGTGATATGCGATCCGCCCTCCTGCGTGAAAATGTTATTGCAGAAGCCGTAGATATTCTCCTCAAAGGCATCTACGAACTGAAGCGCTATCTCCACCTCGATATCATCGGATCTGCTCTTGAAATATATCGGCGCGCATATCGGAGTCTTGCCCTCATTGAGATCACTGATATATGCTATGAGCCCGTTCGGCTCGTGGAAAATGATGGATTCCTCCTGATCGCCGCGCTTGTCCGCATAGTATATCGTCACCTCCGGGTTCAGATATGCCGTCTCATGAAGTCTGCTGCACAGCCAGTCCGCGCGAAATCTCGTTGTCTCAAATATCTCCGGATCGGGTGTGAAGTTGATGGTCGTACCCGTCTCGCGTGTCTTGCCTATCACGGGCAGCAGCCCGTTCTTCAGCTCCGTGGTCGGGATGCCCCGCTCGTAGGTGTCATGGTATATGCTGCCGTCCCTGCATATCTTGATATCCAGATGTGTCGAAAGAGCATTGACCACGGATGAGCCTACACCGTGCAGACCTCCGCTGGTCTTGTAGGATTTGTTGTCAAACTTGCCGCCCGCATGGAGGTTGGAGAGCACTACTCTCTCCGCGGATACACCCTTTTTGTGCATCTCGACCGGGATACCGCGACCGTCGTCCCTGACCGTGCAGGAGCCGTCCGCCTCCAGCGTCACCCATATATTTTTGCAGTATCCCGCCAGATGCTCATCGACGGCATTGTCCAGAATCTCGTAGATGAGATGGTTGAGACCCTTCGCACCCACGCCTCCGATGTACATACCCGGTCTTTTGCGGACTGCCTCCAGTCCCTCGAGCACCGTGATACTGTCTGCATTGTATTGTGATTTCGCCATGAAACTATATCCCCCTGAAGCAGCGACTAAATACGGAGATTATACCGCAGCCCGCTTTGCCTGCGCAATGGTTAAACTGGTCAAATATCGAACATTTTTTCGAGTATATTTTGGATATTCAAAAGGCCTGCCGTCTCCGACAGACCTCTTGTTGTATTGCATTTGCAGAGCTGCTGAACATATCTTAACTGATGTTCTTTCTCCTCTAAAATGTGATGGTGATCATCTCCCAGACATCCAGCCGGCTCAGAAGGATGGAAAGGCACCCTCCCTCCTGCGTCCAGCTCAGCTCCTGTTCCTCGACCACGGTCTTCACATCCTGTACATGACCTTGCTGCGGGATCCTGACCCTTATGCTGATTCCGTGTACCGGGATAGTCTCACGCAGCGGGCGCTCACCGGTTTCATTGATCAGGTGTATCATATACCTGTCTGCCTTCTCAAACATTGTCACCTGAACCGTAGATGCAGCCTCCACCTCCAGTTCCCTGTATTCAAGCAGACAGTCCGCCATATTCCCCGCCAGCTGATAATGATCCATCAGTCTGAATTCTCTGACCAGACTGCTCAGGGCAAACGGCAGATACATGACCGAGCCGTCCCCGTATGCATGCTTCATCACAAGCGGTATGTCGGTGTGTGATACCGGCATGGAAGCGCGTTCCGGCGGCGCACCGGTCACCTCTACCGGAGCAAACGGCGGCACCAGTGTTGCGAGACATTCACAGCCTGTATCCGGCGTGCAGTAAAGCACCTGACCGCGAAATGCCGCTTTATCTGTATCCATACCCTTCTTTAATGCTGTACCCGCCTCTTCAAATCGCAGATAGCTGGCAGCCAGATATTCACTGGTGCTTACATCCTCCTTAACTCCCAGAAACTCCGCAGAATCAACAGCAGCCTTGGCATCAAGATTTTCCACGATGGCTCTGCCGCCCTGCTTCACATACGCCTCTACCGTGTCCCTCACGCCCTGCTGCTTCCACAGTCCCTGCGGGACTACCGCCAGACGATAGTGCTGCATCGACGCCTGATCGATCGCATAATCCTGCATCAGATCAAAGGTGATGTGATTCTTTGTCAGCATATCCGCCCATGAGATTGCATGCTCTCCGCCATCCCAGAACAGAACCGCTTCTGACCTGCTCTTTGCTCCGTCCATATCCGGCTCGCTCTTTACGATCATATGATCCACCTGATCAACAGCCTTCAGGATGCGCTTGTCCGTGATCGTATCCGGATATCCCGTCACGGAGTGCCAGAGGATGCCGCCGGATGCCGCTACCTGGCTCATCCACGGAAGATATTCCGCCGCCGGAAGTCCCACATGCCGCCAGTCCATACCCGGGCAGGAATGGATGATGCCGAACGGCCGCTTCGCCTCGTCATTTCTGCGTCCCGCCTTCATGGCAAGCATGGTATTTACGGTTTCCGGGATGCCGCCGTGAACGCCTCTGGACAGCACATCCTGGGATTCCGTGCAGATTAGATCCGCCGTAGCATAGCGCTCATAGATGTTGTCACGCTCCCAGCGTCCCAGCCCGAGGAAACTCCATGAATACGGGATGTAATAAAGGATCATCGGAACATCCTCCCGGGTTTCCTTGATTGTCCGGTAGATCACGCCGATATTATCCTTTGTGCATTTGGAGAGCCAGTCCGGATCGAAATCCTCTTCCTTCTCCGGCATCAAAGTCCCGTAAGTTTTCTCGTATTTTTCCCGGCATCGTTCACAAAAGCACGGTGACGCCATGGGAGCATTGAAAAAGATGCCGTCGATATCATAATTGTGCAAGACCTCCCGAATCACCGGCACCGCAACCTCTTCATTCCGGTATCCGCTGTTCGCGCAGGTATTTAAGAACAGGGACCAGTTCCCCATCCGCTTTTCCCCGCGGTAATACGGAGTTTTATCCTGCTTTCTGGCAAACCACTGCGGCTTTTCCAGATATGTTGTATCATCCGTGATGCTGAAATCAAAACGTGCCACAAACTTGATATTCCTGCTGTGGAACGCACGAATCAGCTCCGCCAGCAGATCTCGATCCTTCGGTAAAAATTCATTGATATGATGATATTTTACCTTGCTCGGATACCATGCATAGATACCGCCCACATTCATGACAACCACATTGCATGCCAGCTGCTCTGTTTCCATGGCGATTTTTTCGGGGTCCATGCCCGGAGTATCCGCAACCTGCAGATTGTACTGCATCACACGCATGGGACCGTCCCACCACATTTTTTTCTCCATATTTTTCCTGCCTTTTCCCCGTGCTTATACATGAATCAGGAATGACTTATACAGCTCGCCCTCTTTCAAATCGAAGGTCATGGCATCCTCATAGGCTACGGCTTCAAGTCCGTGATCTGTCAGCTCTTCCACAGAAGTCGGACTGATCTCGCGGAATTTTACTCTCAGATTTTTCATCTCACGCGGCGTGAAAAATGTCATGCCGTTGTAGCCTGTCAGATTGATCAGCTGGAGCATATAGGTTCCCGGCTCACATTCCGACAGAAGCATTTCTACCATCTCAGGCACCGTTGTCTCAAAGGAATACGGCAATTCTCCGGCTTCCTCCATGATGTCCAGCAGAAGCTTTTTGAATTCATCATATCCGAGCCTGTAATACAGCGCTCCGATATTCCACGGAATGTAGATATTCTTGCCGGCAGATATACTCATCATGGCATCATCGGTTTCCTGATGTCCGAAGCAGCGCTCCGGCGGGCCAAACATGGTCTTGCTGATCAGCGGCAGATATCCCTTCGTCCCCGAAAGGAGCTTCATCTTTCTGTAGGGATCGTCCAGGAACACCCACTCTTTCCCTGTTTTTGCAAAATCTGCAAATACATTCTCCGGGGCTGTCTTCAGGTATGTGCCCCGAACATCTGTGATCTTTTCCGATACCTCGATTCCAAATACCTCTCTTAGGCATTTGTCCGACTCTTCCATCGTCAGTCCGGTTCCGACCACCACGGCTCTGGTGCTTCCAAGCGCCTTTATCACCTCATCCGTCAAAGTGTGCACATCCGGGAGAATGATATAATCGTAATCGTCCAGCTCTGATAACTTATCCTGCAGTGTATCCGGCTTCACGATCGTAAACTGCAGATGAGCTTCCTTCAGCATGCGGAAGATCCCCCGGTATTCCTCGCACAGCTCTTTGCGTGTACCCTCTTTCACCAGCATGATTCTTGTTTTAGGACTGAAATGTCCGTAATACTGTTCATACTGCTTATGATAGTGGAAGATCTTCTGAACAGAACGGAAATTCTCCCGATCCGGGTAATCATCAAAGTTTCCGATGATGCACCAGTCCAGAGCCCCTCCGTTTGCCATATCTTCATACAGGCGGATCTGGTTTAACTGGTCTGATACTCCCATGAAGCGGTAGGGAAGATCCACGGCGTTGATGCAGCAATTCGAGCATATCTTATCCTCATAGCTGCCCTCGATTTCTCCCACATTGTCCGAGCTGTTATATATCCAGAACGGAAGTGGGCGATCCACAGCCGAATTGGACTCATTTCTCACAATATCCACATCTGTCGTCGCGTATGTGCTCACCGCGCACTCCGGATTGATGCTCCGCGCCAGATCATGGATCTTTGTCAGCATCTCATCTACTGTTTTTTTCTTAAAGTCAATGTATTTGATAAATACCGGATCCTCAAGATCTTCCTTGACCGGCAGCTCCTCGCCATACATCTCCTTAAATCTGCGCTTACAGTTCTCACACCGGCAGATTCCTACATAGTTGCCGCTGTAGTCATAGGTGATATATCCGAACATATTGAAGAAGATGCCGTCAACCGGATATTGCTCCATAACCTCCCGGATGATATCCAGCGATCGCTCTCTCTGATACAAACCATTTACACAGGTAGCCACAGTATCATGATATCGTACCGGTTCTCCGTCCGCTCCCTTAAAATACCATTCCGGATGTTCTTCATAGAATCTCTCATGTGTCTTGCTGAAATCAAAGCGGGCAATCACACGGATACCGTTTTCATGGCATTTCTCCAGCACTGTTCCGAAGAAATCGCCTTCCATGTACGGATTCTGCCACTGAAAGTCCAGCTTGGTCGGATGAAATGCCGTAATCCCGCCGCATCCGATCTGAAGTGTATTTGCTCCGAAGCTTTTCAGCCATTCAATCTGCTTGTCGATGTCCATTCTCGCATCGATATCCCGGATATTATTCTGGAT
>CAVJQN010000084.1:0-8931 GCA_963651635.1 Agathobacter sp. | reverse complement strand
TCACGCAGCTGCTGCGGTTCCTTACACTTCTCTGTTGCATATCTGCATCTTGATGCAAAACGGCATCCCGGCGCCGGATCGATCGGATTGCCGACCTCTCCCTGAAGCAGATGCCTTTCCCGGTTCCGTCTGCTCAGATCCGTAGTCGGAATCGCCGCCAGAAGCGCTACCGTATACGGATGATACTGGTGTGCAAAAAGCTCATCTCTCGGTGCATACTCTACGACCTGTCCCAGATACATAACCGCAATATTGTTGCTGATATGTCGAACCACACATAAATCATGCGTGATAAACATATACGCCAGTCCCTTTTGCGCCTGAAGATCCATGAGCAGATTGATGATCTGAGCCTGGATAGACACATCCAGCGCGGAAACCGGCTCATCACATACGATAAACTGGGGATCCAGCGCCAGTGCCCTTGCCAGTCCGACTCTCTGCCGTCTTCCTCCGTCCAGCTCGTGCGGATATGTATTGTAGTACCGCTGCGGAAGCCCGCACATGTCCATAAGCTCATGTACACGCGTCTTCATGTCACTGCCGCCGACATTATGTACCACCTTCATAGGCTCTGAGATGATCTCGCCTATCGACAGGCGGGGATTCAGTGACGTAAACGGGTCCTGGAATATCATCTGCATGCTGGTATGCATCTTCTTCATCTGCTTTTTGTTGTAATCCAGGATATTCTCTCCCTTAAACAGCACCTTGCCGTCCGTAGCATCCACAAGCCGCATCATGGTTCTTCCGAGTGTTGATTTTCCGCAGCCGGATTCCCCCACGATGCCCAATGTCTCCCCTTCATTGATCCTGATATTGACATCATCCACGGCATGGAGGAGTCCTCTTGGCGTATTAAAATATTTTTTCAGATTTACTGTTTCAATCAGCGGTGCCGCCATCCTAACGCCCTCCTTCCTTAGCGAAAAGGAAACATTTTATGCTGTGAGTCCCTTCCGTGAAAACAGGCGGGACCTCCTTCTTGCACTGTTCCGTACAATGCTCGCATCGGTCTGCAAATTTACATCCCGCCGGCAGATCGGTCGGATCCGACATAAATCCCGGGATCGGTATCAGACGGTCGATTTTTCCCGTCAGCTCCGGAATGCTGTTAAACAGTCCGGTTGTGTATGGATGATTCTTTTCTCTGGTATAGATATCCTCCACGCGCCCTGATTCAATCACCTCACCGGCATAGACCACGGCCACTCTCTCGCAGAACTCTGCCACTACACCGAGATCATGGGTGATCAGGATCATCGCTGTATTGTATTTTTTCTGCAGTTCCTGCATCAGCTGCAATATCTGCGCCTGTATGGTCACATCCAGTGCCGTCGTCGGTTCATCCGCCAGAAGCAGCTCCGGCTCCGCTACCAGTGCCATGGCAATTCCTATTCTCTGCTTCATGCCGCCGGAGAACTGATGCGGGTAATCGTTCTTTCTGGATTTCTGGATACCTACCAGACCAAGGATATCCTCGACCTTTTTTTCTCTCTCCGCCTTCGGCATGTCGGGAAAATGCAGTTCCAGCACCTCGTAGATCTGATCTCCGATAGTCAGAATCGGATTTAACGAGCTCATGGGATCCTGAAAAATCATGGCTATTCGCGCTCCGCGGATCTCACGCATGGTTTTGTTGTCCGCATGGATGATGTCTATACCGTCATAGCGGATCTCGCCTGATGTTATCTCTCCCACCTTCGGAGCAAGGAGCTTTAGGATACTGAGCGCCGTCGTCGATTTGCCTGCGCCGGTCTCTCCCACGATTCCCAGAGATTCGCCTTTCTCCAAAGTCAGATTCATGCCGTTGACTGCATGTACCACGGCTTCATCCGTATTGTACTGTACGTAAAGATCTTTTATTTCAAGCAAATGGTCTGCCATAATCCCCTCCTAATTCTTTGTTCTCGGATCCAGTGCATCTCTCAGACCATCTCCGATAAAGTTCAGGCACATCACGGAAATTGCGATAAAGAAGCCGGGAATCAAGCCAAGATACGGATAAAAACGGATATTGGTACGGTTTTCGGAAAGGATAGTCCCCCACTCCGGCGTAGGTGACGCCACGCCGATTCCTAAAAATCCCAGAGATGCGATCGCAAGAATCGTACCGCCAAGACCAAGGGTCGCAGATACGATAACCGGTCCCAGTCCGTTCGGAACAACATGCTTGAAGATGATTCTTGCAGAGCTTGTCCCGCAGCACTTCGCCGCTTCTACGTACTCCTGATTTCTGAGGGTCATGATGGAGGCGCGCACGGTTCTCGCATATTTGGGGAACTCCGCAATGGACAGCGCAATCAGCATCTTGAAGGTTCCCTGTCCGAGCCCGGCGACCACAGCCATGGCAAGCAGCATCCTCGGAACCGCCATGAAGATATCGCAGATACGCATGATTATCATATCTACGGTTCCTCCGAAGTATCCTGCAACCCCGCCCAGCGTCACACCGATCACCAGCGCACTGGCTACAACGATAAGTCCCGCCAGCAGAGAGATCCTCCCGCCGTAAATGATTCTTGCAAACAGATCACGTCCGAACTGATCGGTGCCAAACCAGAACTCCCTGCACGGAGCGATAAAACGGTTTGCCATACTCTGCTTGATAACTGCGTCATAGTTAATATAAAGCGGCGCCGCTGCACACATGATGATCATGACGATAATCGCTGCCAGTCCGAACATGGCAAGTTTATTCTTGCTGAAACGATATGCAATCATGCCGAGCTGGCTTTTATTGGTCATTGTTTTTTTCTTTTTCACCTTGTAACGCCCCCTTCCTCAACCGTTCAGCTTCACGCGCGGATCAATGACCGCGTAGGTCAGGTCTACCAGCAGATTCACCATGCCGACAAACACGGAGATGATCACGATGATTCCCATAACAACCGGTACATCGCGCAGCTTTACCGCATTGATCATAAGACTTGCCACACCCGGGATCGCAAATACGCTCTCGGTAACGATCGCGCCTCCGACGATGGTAGCAATGTAGGAGCCTATGGTGGTGACAACCGGAAGAAGGCCGTTTCTCAAAACATGTTTGATCACGATCCTAAACTCGGAGCATCCCTTTGACCGCGCCGTTCTCACATAATCCAGCTTGTTGACCTCCAGGATACTCGTTCTTGTCAGTCGGACGATTCCCGCAAAAGATGCACATGCCAGCGTGATCGACGGCAAGATAAAGTTTTTCAGTGTCTCTGCTCCTGTAGCCGGAAACCAGCCTAGTACCAGACAGAACAGGATCTGCGCCATCAGTCCGAACCAGAATGCCGGCATGGACGAAAGGAGCATCGCCACGATCAGCGTAAAGTAGTCCAGCTTACTGTTCTGCTTTACCGCTGCAATAACTCCAAGCGGGATACCGAATATGATCACGAATGCATTGGACAGGATCCCGAGAAGAAGGGTATTCGGGATACGGGAAAGGAACTCGGACATCACATTATAGCCGTTGTACCATGATGTCCCGAAATCGCCGTGCAGAATACCTGCCATGTAATGCACATAACGGACGATAACCGGATCATTCAGCCCGAGCTCTTCCCGCTTTGCCAGTATTTCCTCCATCGTGGCATCGGATCCGAGGATCAGTGTGGCGGGATCACCCGGAGCCATGCTCATGATGAAGTAGATAAACAATGTAATACCGATCACAACCGGAATCAGCAGCAGCAACCGTTTCATGACATATTTAACCATGTGAACACCTCCCTAACATTTCTAAAAAAGAAGGAGCAAAATGTTTTTTCATTTTGCTCCCTTTCTGTTATCTGGTTTTTAGTCTGCCTGTTCCTGATTTACAATCAGTTCCAGCTCCAGTCATTGAAGAAATACAGGCCAGTCAGGGATCTCGGTACTACGCCGTTCAGGTTTGCATTGTATGCGCATGCGTTCAGATCATAGTATATAGCGGTACCAAATGCGTTCTCTGTGATCATGTCGCAGACTTGTGCATACAGAAGCTTTCTCTTCGCCTCATCCACCTCTACACGGGCTGCCTGCAGCTTGTCATCCAGCTCAGCTGTCCACGTTCCCGCATCGTATTTTCCGTTTGAAAGAAGGTAACCGCTGTTGTACAGATAAAACAAACCGTCTGCATCCAGGACAGAAACACCGCCGAAGCGAAGGCTTGCACCGTAATCACCGCTCTGCTCAAAGGTCGCAAAGTAGGAAGCTGAATCTACCGCACTTACAGTACAGTTGATGCCAAGCTCGATCAGCTGTCCCTGTATGATCTGTGCCGCACTCTCGTCCTTGGTTCCGGATACAGTCAGAAGCTTGAATTCCTCACCATTGTAGCCGGACTGTGCCAGATACTCCTTTGCCTTTTCCGGATCATACTCGATAGTCTCATAGGTCCCCTCGTCCGGTCTTCCGGAGAATCCGGTTGCGATCGGAATGTCAGCAACGGTCGCCTTTCCCTCGTATACTCCGATATTTACATCTTCCTTGTTGATTCCGTACAGAACTGCCTTTCTGAAGTTGATGTCCTTTGCCGGTCCGTTGTTGCAGTTGAACTTAAAGTTATCGATAGAAGATGCGTCCTTGGTATCCCATTTCACCTTGTCCGTAGTCAGCTTGCTGAGTGCACTGAGGTTTGCATTGATCAGGACATCGATATCGCCGTTTTCCAGAGAAATCATCTGGGTGTTGGTATCCGTCAGTATCTGGAATGTAACGGTCTTGATCTCCGGCTCACCGCCCCAGTATTTATCAAATGCCTTTAATGTGATGTGGTCGCCGGATACGCGCTCTTCGAAGGTATACGGACCGGTACCGATCGGCTTTTCATTGTAGGCATCCTCGCCGACCTCCTCGTAATAGGACTTGTCCATAATCAGGGCAAACCGTCCGGCGAGTGCATTCAGGAACGGACCGTACGGGCTGGTCAGATGAATGGCTACTGTATGATCATCGATAATCTCACAGTCGTCATAGTTTGCCAGCTGCGCAGATCCGGATGAAGTATGTCCTGCGCCGTCCAGAGAGAATTCCACGTCCTCCACCGTCATCTTGTCCCCGTTATGGAAGTAAACATCGTCACGGATCGTCAGTGTATAGGTGCATCCGTCATCCGAAACCTTCCAGTCCGTTGCAAGAAGCGGCTCATGGCTGTTGTCCGGTCCTAATTTGATCAGGGACTCATAGACATTATGTAAAATCGGAACCTCATCCATAGATGTGCTTGCCTTGCTGTACCAAGAGATGAAGGTATCCGGTTCTGCCGCACATGCGACGATTACACTGTCCTTCTTCTCTGCGGATGCCGCCTGTTCACTCCCCTGCGTTCCCCCGCCTGATGCAGCAGCAGATCCCGATGCTGCGGAACCGGCCCGGTTGCCGCAGCCTGCAAGCGTTGTCGCCGCGAGAATTGCTGCGAGTGTCACTGCCCACGTTCTTTTTTTCATAGTCTCTCCTCCATACTTTTTTAATGAGTAAATCCGTGATTTACTTAAAAGCTCATCTTTTTCCGTTCTTTCCTGTCTTTGGATGAGATGCTTCATACTCTTCCAGCTTCCCGCAAAGCATCCTCTGACTGATCAGGAAATGCGCCTCCGTCAACCGCACGGCAAGTTCCGTATTGTTCCATTCCATCGCCTGTATGATGGACTCGTGTTCCTGATAGGAAAGCGGCACCCGCTCCGGACGCATCGGGATCCAGCATTGAACCAGTGCCTGCCTCATCCAGAGATCCTCCAGATACTGGCTTAAGATGTTTCCTCCTCCGAGCTTTGCAATATACCCGTGAAATTGCAGATCTATTTCCCCGTTTTCAATACCTTCATGACTTTCCAGCAGTCTTTTATTGATTTCCCTCAGATTTTTAATATCCTCCTCCGAGATGAACCTCATAGCGTCCCGGACGCTTAGGCTTTCCAGCACCATCCTCAGATCCGTGATTTCTTTCAGGCTTTCCATAGTGAGTTCAACAACCTGAACACCGCGTCTCGGAAGATATTCCACGATCCCCTTTGTCTGTAAAAGGCGAAGAGCTTCCCGGATCGGCGTCCTGCTGACCTGAAACATCTTGCACAGCTCTGCTTCTCTGAGCGGTTCTCCCGGCTGAAATTTTCCACTTTTAATTAAATCAATAATTGCATACTCAATTTCCTGTATTGTCATCTTCTTTTGTGTGTTCTCCATAATCACGGCAACCCGCCGTCTTCCTTTCTGCAGATTTTCGCGTTTGCTTTACCGTTTGATTTATCATACAGCATTGTATACAATTTCAATTTTTATTTTCTGTTTTTGTTATGCATTTTCTCTTCTTGCATACAATTATCATAATAAAGCGGGCTTTGTAAAGCGTTTTTATGTGTTTTTGTATACGATTTTGATGTTTTTCTGTTTTGCACAAATTCTTTTCTCAAAAATTGTATACGATTACGGTTTTGGTGCTTATAAAAAAATGACTGGCTTATCACCTTCGAGTGCTTTTTTCGCATCAAAAAAGGCCTGCCGTCTCCGACAGACCTTGTGTTGTATTACATTTGCAGCGTTACTGAACCTGCCTTGCCTGACTCTTATTTCAGCTTGTCCAGTCCGCAGATCTTCTTGTAGTACTTCAGGACAGCATCATGATCATCGCTGCCGCAGCCGTTGTTGTGCAGCCACTGGAAGATCTCCTGAACGCCTGCTGTAAGGGGAGTGTACGCGCCGACTGTATGAGCGCAGTCAAGTGCGTTGTTCAGATCCTTGATATGAAGATCGATTCTGAAGCCGGGCTTGAAGTTGTCGGCGATCATCATCGGAGCCTTAGCGTCCATTACATGTGATCCTGCAAGTCCGCCCTTGATGGCATTGAATACAACCTCGGGATCTACGCCTGCCTTGGTAGCCAGTGTCAGAGCCTCTGCCAGAGCCTGAATATTGCCTGCTACGATGATCTGGTTTGCGAGCTTGGTGGTATTTCCTGCGCCGATCTCGCCGCAGTATACAACGGAAGCGCCCATCACGTTCAGGAGATCCTTGTACTCGTCAAATATCTCCTTCTTGCCGCCTACCATGAAGCTCAGCGTACCCTCGATAGCTCCGGGCTCTCCGCCTGATACAGGCGCGTCGAGCATCTCAACGCCCTTCTTTGCCAGCTCTGCCGCGATCTCCTTGGATGCCAGCGGGTTGATGGAGCTCATATCGATAAATACCTTGCCTGCAGCCATATGAGCGGCTACGCCGTCCTCGCCGAGCATGACAGCCTTAACCTGAGGTGAGTTGGGAACCATCGTCAGAACCACGTCGCAGGTATCGCCTATCTCGGTATTGGTAGCTCCCTTTGCGCCGAAAGCTACCAGCTCGTCTACCGACTCCTTCTTCAGATCACTTACCGTAACATCATATCCGGCCTTTACAAGATTCTTTGCCATGGGCTTGCCCATGATGCCGAGACCGATCAGACCTACCTTCTTGCTCTTGTCCATGTGTCTTTCCTCCTTATGTCACTGTTGTAACACCAAATTCCATTCGCAGTCATTATAACACATGTTTTTCAAAAGTCTAATGACAATTTCATTAGCTTGTGATTGCCTGTCTGCGGCGCGTTTCGTCAATTTTACTCAAAAAGGAATGCTTTGGAAAATTTGGTATTACCATTTTGTCCGATTGCATTATGCCGGATATTCTATTACAATCCGTTGCGTGCTCGGCAATCAGGCATCGATCATTCCTGCCATAGCTGCTGGCACAACATCATCATCCGGAGTGAATATATGAACTGCAGATATGCGATATTTGATATGGACGGAACTCTGACAGACTCTATGGGCTACTGGCACGGCACAGCCAGAGAATATCTGGACAGCTGCCACATAGCCAGAGAACTGCAGACAGTCGAGCTGATGGAGCGCATCAAGACATGCACCGTAACCGACACAGCCGTCATCTTCAAGGAAATCTTCAATATACCCGAAAGCATCGAGTCAATAGATATCAGGATCAATGATATCATGGCCTCGCATTATCGGGATGATGTACCGCTCAAGCCCGGCGTTGGCCGCTATCTGAGGCGGCTGCAGGCCTTGGGCGTCAGACTGTGCGTAGCGTCGGCTACATCGGCACATCTCATAGATGCATGCCTGACCCGCCTCGGTGTCAGAGACTGCTTTGATTTTCTTCTCTCCTGTGAGGAGGTCGGAGCCAGCAAGAGCCGTCCCGACGTCTATCTGGAGGCGGCAAGGCGTCTGGGAGCGCCGTCCGCACGGGACGCGGCAGTATATGAGGACGCTCTGCGTGCCGCGCAGACAGCCAAATCTGCCGGTTTCCGTATAGTCGGAGTCTATGACAGCTATGCCGACGCGGACTGGACTGCCCTGCAGGCTCTGGCAGATGAGACTGTCACGGACTGGAACAAGGCGGCAGATGACCTATCGGCTCCTGCTCACTGATCTCTCTGCAGCTGCTCCTGCCCACTGAGCTGTCGACCGTTGCTCACACTCACTGAGCAGCCAGCAGCTTGCTTGCCTGATCTGCCGCGGCGAGACTGTCGATGATCTCGTCCAGATCGCCGTTAAGTATGTCCTTTATGCGATATGATGTGAAATTGATGCGGTGATCGCTCACTCTGTTCTGCGGGAAGTTATACGTTCTGATCTTCTCCGAGCGGTCACCCGTGCCTATCTGACTGCGCCTGTTCGCCGCCTCTGCCTCGTGCTGCCTCTCCGTCTCCAGATCGTACAGCTTGGAGCGCAGGAGCTTGAATGCCTTTTCCTTGTTCTGAAGCTGGGATTTCTCCGTCTGCGAATATATCACTATGCCCGTCGGGATATGTGTCAGGCGCACCGCGGAGTCCGTCGTGTTGACGCACTGGCCTCCGTTGCCCGAGGCACGCATCACGTCGATCCGGCAGTCGTTCATATCTATCCTGATATCGACCTCCTCCGCCTCCGGCATCACAGCCACGGACGCGGTCGAGGTATGTATACGCCC
>CAVJQN010000083.1:0-9274 GCA_963651635.1 Agathobacter sp. | reverse complement strand
GCGGCAGCACGAAGTCAGAGTGGAAACAGCGAACCGCGCCTACTTACTCATGTTTTGACCCTGTATCATCACAGTTTACGCTTTGCGGGAGGATGCGTCAACCGATGCCGCCGCTTCACCTGTCGCTCTTCTCCCCGATAGCGTCCCTTGCGGACACTATCACCTTCTGGTCGTAGCAGGAGAATATCTCATCGACTCTGCTCCTGTCGGGGGCGGCGCTTATCAGGCTGACCGCCGGAACGAGCACCAGACCGAAGAGCATACAGAACGCGCCTGCATTGATCGGAGATTGGATCAGCGCCGGAAATGCCGGCCGGCAGAGGATATTCGCGGTCATGACCGCCACCGCCAATATAAAGTTCACCATGCAGGCCGCCGCAGTGGTGCGTTTCCAGTACAGACCGTACATGAAGGGAGCGAGGAATGCGCCCGCGAGCGCGCCCCACGAGATGCCCATGAGCTGCGCTATGAAGGAGGCATTGGCTCTGTACTGAAAGATGGCGAGCACCGCCGAGATGGCGATAAATACCGCAATCAGCACCCGCATCACATCCAGCTGGCGTCTCTCGCTCATATCCCTTGTGAAATGCTCCTTGATCAGATCCAGCGTCAGCGTCGAGGAGGAGGTCAGTACCAGCGATGACAGCGTTGACATCGATGCCGACAGCACGAGTATGACGACGACCGAGATCAGAAACGGCGACAGCCCGGAGAGCATGGTCGGGATGATGGCATCGTATCCGTCCGCCGCGATATCGATGCGGTCAGAAAACAGCCTGCCGAAGCCGCCGAGGAAGTAGCAGCCGCCCGATACGATGAAGGCAAATACCGTCGAGATGATCATGCCCTTGGAGATAGCCTGTTCATTGGTGATGGCATAGAACTTCTGCACCATCTGCGGCAGTCCCCATGTACCCAGTGATGTCAGTATCATGACGCCCAGCAGTCCCGCCGGATCGGGTCCGAAGAAGGAGGCAAATGCACCGGGAGTAGCCGTGACGCTCTCATCCGTGACCCGCGCGAGAGCGTCCAGAGCCGCGATGAAGCCGCCCTGAGATCTCAGCACTGCCGCTACCACCGCGATGATGCCGACGATCATGATGATGCCCTGTATGAAGTCATTGACGGCGGTCGCCATGTAGCCTCCGGCGATGACATATATGCCTGTCAGCGCCGCCATGACGATGACGCATATACTGTAATCGACATTGAACGCCATGCCGAACAGGCGGCTCAGACCGTTGTACAGCGAGGCAGTATACGGTATCAGAAATATGAAGATGATGACCGACGAGACGAGCCTGAGCGCTCTGCTGGCAAATCTCGTCCCGAAGAACTGCGGCATAGTCGCCGAGTCCAGAAACTGCGTCATGACGCGTGTGCGTCTGCCGAGCACGCCCCATGCGAGGCACGATCCGAGGAGTGCGTTGGCTATGCCTGCCCAGGTCGAGGCGATGCCGAACTTCCAGCCGAACTGTCCCGCGTATCCGACGAATACGACCGCCGAAAAGTATGATGTACCGTATGCAAATGCCGTCAGCCACGGCCCTACGCCTCTGCCGCCGAGGACGAAGCCGTTTACATCTGTTGAGTGTCTCCTGCAATGCATGCCGATGGCGATCATCACGCCGAAAAAGGCGATCAGCATGCCGAACTTGATCATAAAGTCTCCCATGTTTTCCCTCCGTATGTAGGTTGCATAAATTAAAGACAGCGGACGCGACCTTTTATCGCAAAGAAAAATCCTCCGCGATCTAAAAGGAACGCAGAGGACGAGAGATCATTTCATATGAATCCCGTGGTACCACCTCAATTCACCATGACCTCACGGTCACAGCCTCTATAGGATACTGACATATCCGCATCGCTGTAACGGGCGCACCCGGCGTACTTACTGACCTTGCGGCGTTGAGCTTGCTGCTCGGAAGGGTAATTCAGATATCTGTGCCTCCTGCCTCGCACCACCCGGCAGCTCTCTGTGCGACATGTACGATATCCTACTGTTTCTTCGTCATTGCATTTGTGGTTTCATGAAATTAGTGCTAAATCTATCACAGGCGTCAGTCCTTGTCAACGAAAAACGGTAAGGTATCATTTCCGTGAAATGATGATATAATACCATCGCCGATGCGCGAGGCTATCGCGCGGTCAAGCAGTTCGGGTCCGATATCCTGCTTGTAAAATACTAAAACCAAAGGAGAACAGATGAAAAGTATCAAAAGAGAGCTGGAGGACTACAAGATCCTCCTGAGAAATGTGCCGAGTCTTGTAGTATCTTTGTTTATCGTCAGTGTCATATCCATGAACCTGCTCGCGAACAAGGAATGGTTCACCACAGAGTATCTGGCGCTGGACTGCGGATTTACCGTGAGCTGGGTGTCATTTCTGTGCATGGACATGATCTGCCGCAGATTCGGAGCCAAGGCGGCGGCAAAGCTGTCCATACTGGCGATGGCGGTCAATCTGGCTGTATTTATCCTCTTTCACCTGATAGCGATGACGCCGGGACGGTGGGGACAGTACTACGAGACAGGCTCGGAGCTGGTGGACGGCGCGCTCAATGCGACATTTGCGGGGAGCTGGCAGATAGTCATAGGCAGCAGCATCGCGATGGTATGCGGCGCGGTCACGAACTCCGTGATCAACAGTGCCATAGGGCGGCATCTGGCCAATAAGACCTTCGGCGACTTCGCGCTGAGATCCTATGTATCGACCGCCGTGGGGCAGTTCGTGGACAATTTCGTCTTTGCCGTGGTGGTATCTGTGCCGCTCTTCGGATGGACGGGCAGACAGGTGATATGGTGCTCGATCGCGATGGCGGGCTTTGAGCTGGTGTGCGAGATGGTACTCAGCCCGATCGCATATCACGTGACATGCGGCTGGGACAGGGAGCACGTGGGCGAGGAGTATCTGAGGTACGCGCCGCAGCACGCCGATTGACGGGGCAGGCTGCGATATTGCAGCTCATTTGCTCATATCGGCGATTTGAACCTTTTGCTTCTGGTATCGTGACATACCCGGATATGCATACATAGGAGAAGATATACATATGAAGCTGATCTTTGGTCTGGGCAATCCGGGCAGGGAATATGAGAAAACACGCCACAACACGGGCTTTATGACGCTTGATCGCATCGCGGACAGGCACGGCATCAGCGTCAGCAGCTGCCGTGACAAGGGCATGAGCGGCAAGGGCATGATAGGCGGCGAGAAGGTCGTGCTGGTCAAGCCGCTCACCTATATGAACCTCTCCGGCGACTGCGTCAGGGCATATGCGGACTTCTACAAGGTCGATCCGTCCGCGGACGTGATCGTGATATATGATGATATAGATATAGAGCCGGGGATGCTGAGGATCCGGGCAAGCGGCTCGGCGGGCAGTCATAACGGGATGAAGTCGGTGATCAAATGTCTGGGAACAGAGACATTTGCCCGCGTGCGCGTAGGCGTGGGAGCCAAGCCCGCAGGCTGGGATCTGGCGGACTATGTGCTCAGCCGCCCGACGGGAGAGGACGAGAAGAAGATCTCCGAGGCGATGGACAGGGCGGCGGACGCGGTCGAGCTCATCGTGACAGGGCGCATGAGCGAGGCGATGAACTTGTATAATGGTAAACATGATTAGCTACGATCCACTCGAACAACTGGCAGAATATGAAGAGATCGAGGCGGATCTGCTCCGGGGCAGAGGTCCGGTGCAGGTCGGCGGCCTCACTGACGGCGCCAAGGCATACGTGACGGCTGTGACTGCGGACGCGCGTCCATGGCGTCTTCTGGTCACATACGACGAGGTGAGGGCGCGCGAGCTGCTGGACGATATAGGCTGCTTTACGGACAATGTCCTCTACTACCCGGCGAGAGATCTCCTCTTTTACTCGGCGGATATCCGGGGCAATCTGATATCCGGGCAGCGCATCGACGTATGGCGGCATATGGCACAGGACGCGGGCGGATGCGTCGTCACGACCATCGACGCGCTGATGGACAGGCTCGAGGAGCCTGAACAGTTCAGGAAAAAGACGCTGCATATAGACGAGCATGACGCGATCGATATAGACAGTCTGAGCAGTGCGCTGTCGGGCTTCGGATACGAGCGCACATCGCAGGTTGAGGACAAGGGACAGTATGCGGTGCGCGGCGGCATCGTGGATATATTTCCGCTGACGGAGGACGTGCCGTTTCGTATAGACCTCTGGGGCGATGCGATCGACTCCATGAAGACCTTTGACGTGCAGACGCAGCGCTCCATAGAGCAGGTGCATGAGCTGACGATATATCCGGCGGCGGAGCCGGTGCTGGGCGGCAGTGCGTCATTTCTGAGATATTTCGATATAGACCGGACGGTGATATTTGTAGACGAGCCGGCGAGGGTGCGCGAGCGCGCCCGTGCCGTGGAGCAGGAGTTCACCGAGGGGATGACCGGGCGCATAGAGAGCGGGCAGCTGGACGCGGCGGATGCGCCGGAGCTGTTCAGTGCGCAGGAGGTGCTGGAGGATCTGGCATCGGCTCATACCATGTATATGTCGGGCCTGGACGGTGCGGCGGACGGTGATACGGTCAGACGTGCATTTTCCATGACCGTCAAGAACGTGGCATCGTACAGAAATGCATTTGAGATGCTGATAGAGGATCTGCGCAGATATAACAGTCTGGGCTATACGGTCATCGTGCTGTCGGCGTCCGAGACGCGTACGCACAGGCTGGCGGAGAGCCTGCGGGAGTACGGTATACCCGCATACGTGCCGGATCAGACGGCGGACGGTGTCTATGATATCCATCCCGCGTCCACGGCTGTGATATACGGCAATCTCCACAAGGGCTTCGAGATGCCGCTGATCAAGTTCGCCATCATCTCCGAGAGCGATATATTCGGCGTGCGCAAGAAGAAAAAGCGCAGAAAGTATCACAGTGACGACGCCTCCGCCATCACCTCGCTCTCCGAGCTGACAGTAGGCGACTATGTGATCCACGAGGATCACGGACTGGGCATATACCGCGGGATAGAGAAGATCGAGCGGGATCATACGGTCAAGGACTATATCAAGCTGGAGTACGCGGGCGGGGACAACTGCTATCTTCCCGCGACGCGTCTGGAGGTCATCCAGAAGTACTCCAGCGGCGGCGAGGAGGCAAAAAAACCTAAGCTCAACAAGCTGGGAGGCGCCGAGTGGGGCAAGACCAGAAGCTCCGTAAAGAAGGCGGTAGCCGAGATAGCCAAGGAGCTGGTGGCGCTGTATGCCGAGAGGCTCAACGGCAGGGGCTATCAGTACGGCCCGGATACCGTATGGCAGCGGGAGTTTGAGGAGCTGTTCGAGTATCAGGAGACGGACGACCAGCTCAAGGCGATCGCTGATGTCAAGCGCGATATGGAGTCGGGCAAGATCATGGATCGCCTGATATGCGGCGATGTGGGCTACGGCAAGACGGAGGTGGCGCTGAGAGCCGCCTTCAAAGTGGTACAGGAGGGACGGCAGGTCATATATCTAGTACCGACGACCATCCTCGCACAGCAGCATTACAACACGTTCACACAGCGTATGAAGGGCTATCCGGTGCGGATAGATATGCTGTCGAGATTTCGCAGCAGCTCCCAGCAGGCCAAAACCGTCGAGGATTTCAAAAAGGGACTGGTAGATATCATCATAGGCACGCACCGCGTGCTCTCGCAGGATATAGAGCCCAAGGCGCTCGGACTGCTGATAATAGACGAAGAGCAGCGCTTCGGCGTCAAGCACAAGGAGAAGCTCAAGCAGCTGCGCAGGGATGTGGACGTCATGAGCCTGACGGCGACGCCTATCCCCAGAACCCTGCATATGAGCCTCGTCGGGATACGCGACATGAGCCTGCTGGAGGAGGCGCCGCAGGATCGCCAGCCGGTGCAGACCTATGTCATGGAATACAGCGACGAGATAGCGCGTGAGGCTATACGCAGAGAGCTGGCGCGCGGTGGGCAGGTATACTATCTCTACAATCGGGTGAACGGCATCGCGGATATAGCGGCGAAGGTGCAGTCGCTGGTGCCGGACGCGTCCGTGGGATATGCGCACGGACAGATGGGAGAGCGCGAGCTGGAGAGCGTCATGCTGGACTTCATCAACGGCGATATAGACGTGCTCGTCACGACGACCATCATCGAGACCGGACTGGATATACCCAATGCCAACACGATCATCATGCACGACTCCGACCGTCTGGGACTGGCGCAGCTCTATCAGCTGAGGGGCAGGGTCGGCAGATCCGGCAGGACGGCATATGCATTTCTCTTTTACAGACGCGGGCGGATGCTGGGCGAGGAGGCGGAGAAGCGGCTCAAGTCCATCAAGGAGTTCACCGAGCTGGGCAGCGGCGTGAAGATAGCCATGCGCGATCTGGAGATACGGGGCGCGGGCAATGTGCTCGGAGCCGAGCAGCACGGGCATATGCTGGCAGTAGGCTATGATTTGTACTGCAAGATGCTGGGCACGGCGGTCAGAGAGCTCAAGGGCGAGGATATCACGAGGACGCAGTACGAGACCTCGGTCGATGCAGATATAGACGCGTATATCCCGTCGGACTATATCAGAAGCGAGGAGAGCAAGCTCGATATCTATAAGCGCATCGCGTCTATACAGAGCGGCGAGGATCTGATGGATATGCAGGACGAGCTGCTGGATCGCTTCGGAGAGATACCGAAGGCGGTGGACAATCTCCTGCAGATCGCCATCATCAAGGCTATGGCGCATGAGTGCTATGTCACGGACGTGGAGATCACGAAGCAGACCGTCACGCTCACGATGTATCCGCAGGCGCGGCTCGATGTGGAGCGTATACCGGAGCTGGTGTCGAGCTACCGCGGTATGCTGAGGATACGGCAGGGCAAGGAGACGGCATTTATCTACGAGGAAAGGGGACGGCAGATCAACTGCGCGGCGACCATGGCTGCCGCAAAGACGCTGCTGGAGAAGCTGCATGAGTACATTTGAGATAGCGATTCTGGCTATGATAGCGGTGCTGCTGATCATGATGGTATATCTGATCGTCCGCGTCACCATATATATCGCATATGACAGGAGCGGCGACGACCGCATGACCGGGCAGATCATGAGCCTGCGCGACCGTATCAACGAGAGCACGGAGAGATCCGCCAAGGAGATTAATGAGGCGATGATGCGCGGATTTGCTTCCGTGCAGTCATCGAGCCGGGAGGGTATGCGCGAGGTGAGCCAGACCATGCGCACGGGTCTTGAAAGTATCAGAAATGATACCGACAAGCAGCTGACCGAGATCAGGGAGACCACGAACCGCAATCTGGCGGATATCAGGACAAATATCAATGAGAAGCTGGACGATTCACTCAACAAGCGCCTTGATACGAGCTTCAAGCAGGTAGGCGATCAGCTGGAGGCTCTCTATAAGAGCCTTGGCGAGCTCAAAAATCTGGAGAGCGGAGTCGCCAGCTTAAACCGCACACTGGCCAATGTCAAGACACGCGGCATCTACGGCGAGACGCAGCTGCGCAAGCTACTGACCGATATCATGGATAGAAGCCAGTATGAGGAAAATGTAGCCACGGTGCGGGGCAGCAGCGAGCGGGTCGAGTTCGCCGTGAAGATACCGGACAAGGACGGCGGAGGCTTCATCTGGCTGCCGATAGACTCCAAGTACCCGGCGGATATCTACGGCAGGATCATGGACGCGGCGCAGGAGGCGGACGCCGAGGCATTAAAGCTCGCACAGAAGGAGCTGAAGGATCGCATACGGGCGGAGGCGAAAGATATCAGCTCCAAGTATATCGCGCCGCCGGACACCACGGACTTTGCCATCATGTTCCTGCCCACGGAGGGGCTGTACAGCGAGGTACTGCGGCTGGAGGATCTGGTAGAACGCATACGCACGGACAACAAGATAGTGATCGCGGGACCGTCTACTCTGGCGGCATTGCTCAACAGTCTGTCGATAGGCTTCAGATATCTGACCGTCAACAAGAAATCAGAGCAGATACTAAAGCTGCTGGGAGATTTCAGGACGCAGTTCGCCAAGTTTGACGCGCTGATAGAGCAGACGCACAAGCGTATAGCCGAGGCACAGGCGAAAACAGAGGATCTGGCGAAGCGCAGCGGACTGATACAAAAGCGCCTCCAGAAGGTCGAGCAGCTCGGATATGAGGCGGAGGAGCTGCCGGAAACGGCGGAATACAAGGAATTTTGATAAAAAAGGCGGAGATTTTGGCTTAAATCCTTGACATTTGCCCATGTGAAGACTATATATTACTTAGTTTCTAAATCTTCTTGTCAAATACATGGAGGAAAAGACAATGAACAAACAGGAATTGGTAGAGGCTATCGCGCAGAAGGCCGAGATCACAAAGACAGACGCTGAGAAGGCACTCAAGGCTACAACAGAGGCTATCGCAGAGGCACTCGTAGCAGGTGATAAGGTTCAGCTTGTCGGCTTCGGTACATTCGAGGTATCCGAGAGAGCAGCTCGCAAGGGCAGAAATCCCAGAACTGGCGAGGAGATGAAGATCAAGGCTGCTAAGACTCCCAAGTTCAGAGCTGGCAAGGGTCTCAAGGACGAGGTCAATGCCAAGAAGGCAGCTAAGAAGAAAGCACCTGCAAAGAAGAAATGAGAATCGACAAGTTTTTGAAGGTCTCCAGACTGATCAAGAGGCGGACGATCGCCAACGAGGCATGCGATGCCGGGCGGGTGGTCGTGAACGGAAGACCTGTGAAGGCATCGTATGATGTGAAGACAGGCGATATACTCGAGATCAGATTCGGAACGTCGAATGTCAAGGTCGAGGTTCTGGATGTGGCGGAGACAGTCAAAAAGGAAGAGGCAAAAGAACTCTTCAGATATGTGTGAGATTACGGAGCCGCCGGGCGTATGCCCGGCGGCTCTAGCGTGCTGCGAACCACAGAGCACCGGGCAATACGGAAAAATAATCGCCTCCACATTAGCCATATTGACGGTTTTGGATTTTCCGTTGACTTTGACGGGTTGCCTGCTTTATAAGTATAGATACAAACAAATCTTCCGGCGCACCTGACGGATGCGGGTCGCGCAGTCGGATATTTCGGATTTTCTGGTTTTCGTTTTTCACTTTCTGCTTTTCGCGTTTTGTTTTCAATTTTCACTTTCACTGTTCTGTTTTTTCGTTGTTTTTCGTGATGCATTGTGACTGCTCAGGTCAGGTTTGATACGTCTTCTTCTTTTGATTCCATGATACCCGGATTGCTTCGCGCTTTGCGCTCCCGCCCTTGGTATCAGTAATTACCAGCTTACGAGGTAGAGTCAG
>CAVJQN010000082.1:0-4105 GCA_963651635.1 Agathobacter sp. | reverse complement strand
ATGTCGTAGCACCTACCGATGTGCCCAGCAGGATAACTACGATATACATGAGGGCATTGCCCGCAACCTCCTGCAGCTGCTTGACCACTCCGCACTCACGGAAGAGGTTGCCCAGCATCAGAAGTCCTACCAGCGGTGCCATGCTGGGGAGTATCAGACATACAACTACGGTGATCACTATCGGGAAGAGTATCTTCTCGAGCTTGGATACCGGACGAAGCTGTCCCATCCTGATGGCGCGCTCCTCGGGCGTCGTAAATGCTCTCATGATGGGCGGCTGGATGATCGGAACGAGGGACATATATGAATATGCCGCCACCGCGATAGGTCCGAGCAGCTCCGTCTGTCCGAGCTTGCCTGCCAGGAATATGGACGTCGGGCCGTCCGCTCCTCCGATGATGGAGATAGCAGCAGCCGCCTTGTCGTTGAAGCCGAGGGCTATCGCCGCAAAATACGCAATATAGATACCGAACTGCGCCGCCGCTCCCATGAGGAAGGAGCTGGGGTTGGCTATCAGCGGACCGAAGTCCGTCATCGCTCCTACGCCCATGAATATGATGGACGGCAGGATGCTGTACTCATCCAGTATATAGAAATAGTGCAGGAGTCCGCCCACTCCGTTGCTCGTCTCCGACGGATCCGCCATGATATCCGGGTATATATTGACCAGAAGCATGCCAAATGATATCGGTACGAGCAGCAGCGGCTCAAAGCCCTTGCCTATAGCCAGATACAGGAATATGAGCGCCACGCCGATCATGATCAGGTTGCCGCCTGTCAGATTGGCAAACGCGGTCTGGTGAGCCAGATTGACAAATATCTCACCTATCCTTGCAAGAAATTCCATCTGCGCCTCCTTGTGATCAGTTGAGAGTGATCAGCACGTCTCCGGCCTCTACTGCCTGACCTGCGGATACCTGAATGGAGGCTACCGTACCGTCCTCCGGCGCTACTACCGGGATCTCCATCTTCATGGACTCCAGTGTCATGAGATCCTGACCCCTCTTGACAGCTGCTCCTACCTGCGTATTGACAGCGAGGATCTTGCCTGCGGACTGACACTCGACCTTGATCGAACCCTGTGCTCCTGCCGGTGCGGGAGCTGCAGCAGGTGCTGCTGCGGGTGCCGCCGGTGCTGCTGCCACAGGTGCTGATGCCGGGACGACCGGAGCTACTGCAGGCGCCGTGCACGCGCCTTCCTCTACCTGAACATTATATGCTACTCCATTGACGGTGATCGTATAGTTCTTCATGATTAGCTTCTCCTCCATTTGTTGTCCTTTGCGCGTCTGATCGATCTGACGACCAGTCCGTCCGCAGATGTTCCTTCATATGCTGCTATGGCTGCCGTGATAACCGCTGCCAGCTGTGTATCGTCCTCTGATTTGCCGCATGCGGCCGGTGCCGGTACCGCTGCCGCGGTCGGGGGTGTCTGAGGCTCTGCCCCTGCGCCCTTCCCGGACTTGTTCTTTAGTTTCTCCTCAAATGCGTGGATATACTTGAAGCTGTCGATGAGAAACATGAGCAGTATCAGTACCGCAAAAACCGTCACCATGCCGACCACCAGATTCATGGAGGCATTGCGCATCTTCTCACCGAATGTATAAACCGGATCAAAGCTGAACCTCGTATACTTGGACAGCTCTTTGTCCAGTCCTATCGTCGCCTCGACATCGCGATTTGCATACTGAAGTGTCAGCTGTGCGTAGTAGTTGTCATCATCCTCCGAGGTCTCCGAGGCCCTGATGCCGACGTAGTCTCCGAGATCGGCTCTGTTGGAGATGACATTTTGCAGACCTCCGACCATATTGGTGAATCCGGGGAAGTACTGCTCCAGATCCTCCGAGCCTGCACTGTCCACCATATACTGCAGATTGTCATCCGACATGCTGTTGACAAAGCTGATCCAGCTCATGCCTGTCATCAGGACGTCCTGCGCCGCGTCATCATCCTCGATGGGCGCCGCAAGGCAGCTGCATACGGAAAGAATCGACAGGCAGATCGCGATCAGTGCCGCCGCAATATGTTTGCTTCTTCCCATATTTATCTCCTTCTCTTTGTATAAAGCATCTCCAGCGCAGCCGCTATGCGCTTTCTCGTCTCGGCAGGCTCTATGATATCGTCCACATATCCTCTTCTGGCTGCTGCCTGCGCGCTCGACTGAAGCTCGGCATACCTCGCCGCGGTCTCAGCCACATCGCCGTCTCCTCCCGCGCAGATGATCTCTGCGGCGGACTTTGCGTCCATCGTGCCGATAGTCGCCGCCGGCCATGCGTATACCATATCAGCCCCTGTGGACTGTGAGTTCATGGTCAGATATGCGCTGCCGTATGCCTGTCCCGTGATCAGATTGACCTTCGGGATATCGGAGGATGCCCATACTGCCGTGAGCGTAGCAGCAGCTCTGGCCATATGGCGCTCCGTGCACTTCGTCTGCGCGTAGCCCTTCACATCGGTCAGGCTCACCACCGGTATGCCGAATGCATCGCAGAAGTCCACGAAATCAGCTGCCTTAGTGCAGCCCTCCCATGTGAGAGCGCTGTCGGCATTGGCCACGGCTCCTACCGTGCTGCCGTTGACCTTGATAAATCCCGTGATCATCTCAGGGGCATATGCCGCGTTTGTCTCCAGCAGATAGTATCCGTCGGATATCATCTTGAGCATGTCTCTCTTGTCCTCAAGCAGTTCTATGCCTGATGTGAGACGGTTGAGATCGTCATTGCACTCGGAATATGTGACATCATCCTCGTTATTGGCAGGGAGGATCCTGATGAGCTCTCTGATACCGGCGAGGATCTCCTCCTGCGTACCGGTGAAGTCAGCCAGCCCCGTCTGCTCTGACTGGTACTTAGCAGATGAGGTATCGCACTTGTCCTCGTGATTGCCCTTTATCGTATTGGGGGAATTGATGAAAAGATGTGCCTTGCTGCTCTCCATAAACGTGAAGTCAGCCAAAGCAGCCGATACGGCCATGCCGCCTCCGCAGGTGCCGAATACGGCCTGTATCTGAGGTACTACGCCGCTGGCCATGGACTGTGCCTGATAGAGTCTGCCAAACCCGTCCAGTGCGTCCGTCGCCTCCTGCAGACGAAGACCCGCGCAGTCGATGAGGCC
Organism: Agathobacter sp.; assembly: GCA_963651635.1. Lineage (GTDB taxonomy): Bacteria > Bacillota > Clostridia > Lachnospirales > Lachnospiraceae > Darwinimomas. The sequence continues at coordinate 991 of CAVJQN010000082.1, read as the reverse complement.
GATCACCGGTGCTCCCATCTTCATGGCCTGCTCGTAGATATTGACTATCTTGCGTGCATGCATCTCGCCCATAGCTCCGCCGTATACCGAAGCATCCTGGCTGTAGACATATACGAGAGCGGAATCGATGGTTCCGTAACCCGTCAGGACACCGTCTGCGGGCGTCTGCTCTGCGGAGAGGTTGAAGTCCGTGCTTCTGGCCGTCACATAAGCGCCCAGCTCCACGAAACTCCCCGCGTCCAGCAGCCCGTTGATCCTGTCCATGGCTGCCGACTGTGTGTTGTGAGTCATACTGCGATCCTCCATAAAAGTAAATTGTGCCTCTAAAAAACCAAAATCGAGCCAATTATAGCATGTGCCAATTCAAAAGACTATGTTTTATGTTTAACAATCTGCACAAAAAAAGCCCGCATAAAGGCCTCAATCATCGGCTTTTATACGGTTCTTTTTTCTGGATATCTATTACGCTTTTCTCCGGGGACGGTTCATAATAGAGTTGATTTTTTCTGCCGACTTCCGACTGTCTGATCTCCCGAGGTAGTGCTTAGTGTTCAGCGCTTAGCTCTAAGCTCTTAGCTCTCATATCTCCTCCCTCAGCCTCCTGACATCCGCCTCTGTCGGCGCCTCCTCTATCTGAGCTCCCAGCTGCTTGAGCTTGCTGACAAAGTGCTCATAGCCCCTCTCGATGTATTCGACATCGTCTACTATGCTGCAGCCCTGTGCCGCCAGACCGGCTATCACCAGCGCCGCACCCGCTCTCAGGTCGGGAGCGGACATCCTCGCGCCCGTGAGGGCATCCACGCCTCTGACTATGGCTGTATTGGATTCGACCATGATATCCGCACTCATCTTGATGAGCTCATCGGTATATCTGAAGCGGTTGTCAAATATACTCTCTATGACCATGCTCGTGCCTCTTGCCAATGTCAGCACCGCCGTAAGCTGCGCCTGCATATCCGTAGGAAAGCCAGGATACGGCAGAGTCATGACA
>CAVJQN010000081.1:0-2732 GCA_963651635.1 Agathobacter sp. | reverse complement strand
GCCTTGCAAGCCATGGTCGCTGTTTTTTCCAGTATCGCCTGCGCCGCCCTGTCTATATCCGTCTGAGATACCAGCCCGTTTATCAGCTCCAGCAGCAGCTCGTCCTTGGGCAGCGATGGCAGCATAGCGGGTATGCTGCGCACAGCATATTCCTTTGCTCCGAAAGGTTCTATCTCGTATCCCATGGATGCCAGCAGCTCCATATTATCCTGAACTGCCTGAGCCTCCACATCGCTGAGAGTTACTATCATCGGCGGATCCACCATCTGCGATACGACCTCGGACTGTTTGTACTGTGAGAGAAACTTCTCATAGTATATCTTCTCATGCGCCGCATGCTGATCGATGATATACATCCGCTCGTCCATCTGGATGATGAGATATGTATCAAATACCTGACCGATATAGCGGTATCCAGATATCTGCTCATCCTCATCAGAGCCCTGCTTTAGATCCATGCGCATCTGCTGCGCCCGCTTCACCTCGCTGTGATATGTCTCGGCGGTGTATGCACCCGTTTTATCACACTGGGGGGATACATCTTTTCCGCTTACGCCGCCTACTTGGCGGCTGACATCAAGCGATTGCTTGGAATCTTGTCCGAGCCTTGCGTCCTTCCCCGGATCTGCGTTTTGCACCAGCTTGATATCCTGCCCCAGCCGGATGCTATTTCCTGCAGCTAGCACCTCCGTATACAAGCCGGATGTTCCACCCGCAGTCATCCGCGCGGCAGCCACGCCATCCGCAGTACTGTGAGCATAAGTTAAGCCCGAGGCAGCAGTTTCGCCGGTTGCTGCTTTACTGTCATGCGCGGCATCCGCTGCTCCTGCCCCATCGGACATGCTGCCTTGCTGCATATATGCTTCTCCGTGTCCCCCGGAAGCATTAGCCTCGCAAGCGGATTTTCCGTCCTCGATGCCTGCGTCCCGCGATACGCCCCCACCCGTCCGGGCGAGTTCTCTGACATTACCCTCCAGCCTCTGTCGCGGCACCACCAGCCCGTCCTGCAATGTCAGCCGCACCGCCCTCTTTACGGCATCGTATACTGCCATCGGCTCGGAAAAGCGCACATCCATCTTGGTCGGATGGACATTTACATCTATGGTTGTCGGATCTATGCTGATCATGAGCAGCGCAAAGGGAAACTGCCTGCTCATCATGCGGTCCTCGTACGCGTCCTCTATCGCCTTGGCTATCGTATTGCTCTTGATATATCTTCCGTTGACGAAGTAGTTTTCATAGTTCCTGTTCGGTCTTGATATCTCCGGCTTTCCTATATATCCGGTGACGCTTATCCCGTCCCTTTGCATATCCACCGGGAGCACGGCGGATGCTATCTGTCTGCCGTATATCGAGTAGATCACCGCTTTCAGATCCGAGTTGCCTGCGGTCTGCAGTCTTGTCTGACCGTTGACGATCAGACGGAATGCGATATCACCATGCGAGAGGGCCAGCTTCTCCACCAGATCAGATATATGCGCCGCCTCGGTCGATGCGGTCTTGAGGAACTTCCTGCGGGCGGGAGTATTGTAAAATACATCTCTTACGAGCATGGTAGTGCCGTCGGGAGCGCCGACATCCTCAAAACTCTGCTCCGTACCGCCGTCGATGATATATCTCACAGCAGTCACTGCCTCCGCCGTCTTGGTGATGATCTCGCACCTGCATACGGCGGCGATACTGGAGAGCGCCTCACCTCTGAAGCCCAGCGTCATGATGCGTCCCAGATCCTCCGCGTCCTCTATCTTGCCGGTGGCATGGCGCAGAAATGCCGTCCTGACCTCATCTCTGTTTATCCCGCAGCCGTTGTCCGTGACGCGGATAAGAGATATCCCGCCGTCCTTTATCTCTGCGGTGACAGAGGTCGCGCCGGAGTCGATGGAATTTTCCAGCAGCTCCTTTACTATGGACATAGGGCGCTCAACCACCTCTCCGGCAGCGATTTTATCTATGGTTTCCTTGCTGAGAACCTTTATCATGATTATTTCCTGTCCGCTATCCTCTTTTGCAGCTCGTACAGCCTGTTCAGTGCGTCTATCGGCGTCATAGCCGACAGGTCATACCCCTCTATCTCGCATATGATATCATCATGCGCATCCGCCGCAAAGAGCGACATCTGCACAGGCTCCGCCTCTGCTTTACTTTCAACGGTATTTTTCTTTATATCCAGCTTGTATGCTATATCCGCGCCTGACAGCTCCGTCAGCAGCTCCTTCGCACGCGCGAGCACCGATGCCGGAAGACCCGCCAGCCGTGCCACCTGTACGCCGTAGCTCTTGTCAGCTCCGCCCTTTACGATCTTGCGCAGAAATATGATATCGTCTCCCTGCTCCCTGACCGCTACACAGTAGTTGTGCACACCGTCGAGGATGCCCTCCAGCTCCGTCAGCTCGTGATAATGCGTGGCAAAGAGCGTCTTGGCTCCGAGTATCTTCTTGTCCGCTATATTCTCCACCACCGCCCATGCTATGGACAGCCCGTCAAATGTAGACGTCCCGCGTCCTATCTCGTCCATGATGATAAGACTGTTTTTTGTAGCATTGCGCAGGATATTGGCGACCTCCGTCATCTCCACCATAAAGGTGCTCTGTCCCGATGCCAGATCGTCCGACGCGCCGACACGGGTGAATATCCTGTCGCATATACCTATATCCGCCGATGCAGCCGGGACAAAGCTGCCCATCTGTGCCATGAGCACGATGAGCGCGACCTGACGCATATATGTTGACTTT
>CAVJQN010000080.1:0-3987 GCA_963651635.1 Agathobacter sp. | reverse complement strand
TGTCTGCTGATGGAGATGCTGGCGCCTGATATGGTGGTGGTGTCGCCGATCCACGTAGGCTCGGGATATGTGCGCTGCGCGCACGGTATACTTCCGGTTCCCGCGCCCGCGACAGCCAATATACTAAAGGGCGTGCCGATATACAGCACGGACATGAAGGGAGAGCTGTGCACACCGACAGGAGCGGCGCTGCTGAAGCATTTTGCAGATGATTACGGTTCTATGCCGGTTATGAAAACCGAGGCTATCGGCTACGGCATGGGCAGCAAGGACTTCGCGAAGGCAAACTGCGTGAGAGTGCTGCTGGGAGAGGCGATGTGATATGACGGATACTGTGCTGGAGCTGATATGCAATGTCGATGACATGACGGCGGAGCAGACGGGCTTTGCCATCGGGCAGCTGATGGACGCGGGCGCGCTGGATGTATATGCCGTGCCTGCCGTGATGAAAAAATCGCGTCCGGGGACGATCCTGCATATCCTGTGCCGTGAGGCAGATCGCGAGAAGATGCTGGAGCAGATATTTCGGCATACGACGACGCTCGGTGTCAGGGAGATGCTGATGCAGCGCTATGTCCTGCGGCGTGAGATATGCAGCGTGCAGACGAGGTACGGAGAGGTGAGATACAAGCTCTCGCAGGGATACGGCGTGGTGCGCAGGAAGTTCGAGTATGATGATCTGGCAAGGATAGCCAGAGAGCACGGCATCAGTCTGGAGGAGGTACGCAGGGAGGCGGAGGCTGCCGCCGGGAGTGCGACTAACTGACGCAGACAGCGTAACGGACGGACGCTGTCAACACAGCCGCAGCCGCCATGCAGACGTGAAGATGCCGGATGCGTATATATAAGATGCCGGGCAAGGGGAAGAACGAAAGATTGGTTACAGGATTGTGGGAGTGCGAAGCATGAAACAATCCGTGTAACCGGAGGTTCGGGTGCACCCGAACCATGATTGCAGAAGAAACGGAGATTTGCCGCCAGCATGGCAGCACACAGGCAGGCAGATCGGGAGGCATGACATGATATCTACGGAACTTCGGGACAAGCGTGACGCGCTGAGGGCATACTTAAAGGAGCTGGGCGGCGTAGCGGTAGCATTTTCATCGGGTGTGGACTCGACATATCTGCTGCGGGAGGCGGCTGACGTGCTGCCGGGGCGGGTCATCGCGGTGACCGTATCGCCTCCGTGGTTTGCGCGGCATGAGCTGAGAGATTCCATAGAATATTGCAGGAAGCTGGGCGTGGAGCATATCGTCTGCGAGGTGGACGGAGACTCGATAGAGGGCTTTCGCGACAATCCCAAGGACAAATGCTATATATGCAAGACGGCGCTCTTCACGCGGATCAAGGCAGAGGCGGCAAAGCACGGGATAGAGTATGTGGTCGACGGCTCCAATCAGGACGATACGGGCGACTATCGTCCCGGCATGAGAGCGCTGGCGGAGTTGGGTATCAAAAGCCCGTTAAGGGAAAATGGCTTCACAAAGGGAGATATCCGCAGCTGCTCGCACGAGCTGGGACTGCCCACATGGGATAAACCGTCATTTGCCTGCCTTGCGAGCAGATTTCCGTACGGAGAGAGGATCACGGACGAGAAGCTCGCCATGGTGGAAAAGGCGGAGAATCTGCTGATCCGTCTGGGCTTCAAGCAGTTTCGATGCAGGATACACGGAAATATGGCGCGGATAGAGGTGCTGCCGGAGGATTTCCCGAAGATAATGGAGGAGAGCGTGCGACGTGAGATCGTCGAGAGCTACAAGAGCTACGGCTTCGCCTATGTCGCGCTGGATATGCAGGGCTTTAGGTCGGGGAGCATGAACGAGACGCTGAGCGCCGCCGAGATCAGGAGAGACACTTCCGGGGGCGGCACAGATGCAAAGAAGCCGGTGATGGGAGACTTTCCCGAGCCCAAGGAAGGAGTGGCACGCGCATGAGGGACGGATTTATCAATGTCGCGGCGGTGACGCCGGATGTCAGGGTCGCGGATGTAGAGTACAACACGGCTGAGATCCTGCGGTATATGAGCCTTGGATGGGACGGACATATAAAGTTGATGGTATTTCCGGAGCTTGCTGTCACGGGATATACGTGCAATGACCTGTTCCTGCAGCGCACATTGATAAGCGCGGCGAGGGATGCTCTGATGCGGCTGGTCGCCGAGAGCGCCGGACACGACATGGTGACGGTGGTCGGGCTTCCGTGGCTGCACGGGCACAAGCTGTACAACGCGGCGGCGGTATATGCCGATGGGCGGCTGCTGGGGATAGTGCCCAAGACGCATATGCCCAATTACGGAGAGTTCTACGAGGCGAGGTATTTCACGCACCCGGGCGAGGCAACAGAGTATGAGACGATAGAGTATGCTGCCGGCTATGTGAGCAGAGACATCGCAGGATGCGGGGACGGGGATATAACAAAGTGTGAGCATGGACGTGCAGACGAGGTTCCGTTCGGCACGGACATACTCTTCTGCTGCCGCGAGATCCCGGAGCTTATGATAGCGGCGGAGATCTGCGAGGATCTGTGGGTAGCGTGTCCTCCGGGCATCAGGCATGCGCAGGCGGGAGCCACGGTGATAGTCAATCCGTCAGCCTCTGATGAGCTGACGGGCAAGCGGGAGTACCGCCGGATGCTTGTATCAAGCCAGTCCGCGAGCCGCCTGTGTGCATATATCTATGCCAACGCGGGCATCGGCGAGTCTACGCAGGACGCCGTCTACTCGGGGCACGATATCATCGCGGAGAGCGGCACGATACTGAGCGAATCAGGCGGCTTTGAGAATGGCATGATCACGGCGCAGATAGATGTACACAAGCTCTGCGCGGAGCGCGTGAGGATGAGCACCTGCGAGGAATATGGTCAGAGCGGGTCGGGGTATGAAAGGGTATACTTCTCGCTGGATATAGAAGAAACCGGGCTGACGAGGGCATTTGCCCGCTTCCCGTTTGTGCCGGGCGACGCGGCAAGCCGTACACAGCGCTGCGAGGAGGTCTTAAATCTCCAGAGCTTCGGACTGCGCAAGCGTCTGGCGCATACTCACGCGGAGCATGTCGTGCTGGGCATCTCGGGAGGACTTGACTCGACGCTGGCGCTGCTCGTGGCGCTGAGAGCATTTGACAGTCTGGAATTGAACCGTAGCGGGATCATAGCCGTGACCATGCCGTGCTTCGGAACTACGGACAGGACATACGGCAATGCGTGTGCTCTGGCGCGTCTGGCGGGCGTCACTCTGCGGGAGATACATATAGATCGGGCTGTGATGCAGCATTTCGCGGATATAGGGCATGACGGTGATGTGCATGACGTGACATACGAGAATGCGCAGGCGCGGGAGCGCACGCAGGTGCTGATGGATATAGCCAATCAGTGCGGCGGCTTTGTCATCGGCACGGGGGATATGTCGGAGCTGGCGCTCGGCTGGGCGACATACAACGGGGATCATATGTCCATGTACGGGGTCAATGCCGGAGTGCCCAAGACGCTCATCCGCTATCTTATAGGATACTATGCGGATACCTGCGCGGACGGCGCGCTGGCTGGGGTGCTGAGAGATATACTCGATACTCCGGTGAGCCCGGAGCTGCTGCCGCCCGAGGACGGGAGGATATCACAGAAGACTGAGGACATAGTGGGTCCCTACGAGCTGCATGATTTCTTCCTGTACTATATGCTGAGATTCGGATATACGCCGTCGAAGATATACCGTCTGGCGCGTCATGCATTTGCCGGGGCGTATGATAATGAGACGATACTCATGTGGGAGAGGGTATTTTACAGGAGATTTTTCGCGCAGCAGTTCAAGAGGTCGTGCCTGCCGGACGGTCCGAAGATCGGCTCGATCGCGATATCGCCCAGAGGCGATCTGCGGATGCCGAGCGATGCGGTAGCGGACGTGTGGATGAGGGAGCTGGAGGGGCTGACAGTATATTGCGAAAATAGCTAAAATAATATATATTCAAATCAGCTAAAAGGAGGTGATCATATGAT
>CAVJQN010000079.1:0-4461 GCA_963651635.1 Agathobacter sp. | reverse complement strand
CCACGCGCAGCTACGAGGCGCACGGTCATATCATAGACGCGCTCGCGGCGCATGATGCAGAGCTGGCGCAAACTCTCATCCGCCAGAACTGGCAGATATCCGTGGAGGGACTGTCGTAGCGCATCGTATACATCATATGCATCATCTGTATCGTCTGTTCCGTCTGCATCGTCTGTATCGTCATCTCTCCAGCGCCAGATCGCCGATGGCTGCGGACTTTCGTGCCAAATTCTCGTGAGCTTTCGTGCCAAATCTCCCGCACATCCGGCTTTTTTCTGCCGGATACGCGGGTAATTTGTATTTAATGCATATTTTCGGGCGTATCAGGTGGTATCTTTTGTCGTATTTGATAATTGGCTTTTGCTCTTTACGGCGCTATCATGCTTTGAAAGAATATTCGTTACGGATTGTGACGCGTTAAGCGATCCGGGTGGCCAAGAGCTTGGATGTAGTGACATACGAGCCAGAGTCTGGTTTATTTTACGGCGCATCCGTCGGATGTAGTATACAAGGAGAGACAGCATGAACAGCTGTGCATTGAGAAATGCATACGTCTTTAGCAAGGTCTGCTATGCAGGCCGATATTATGATGTCTTGGAACTCTCCGACCGGTGTGAAAGCCCCGAATGTATCTTTTAAGTAAGAAAAGAACAGGGTGCTGCCATTCCGGCAGCGCCCTTTTTCTTTTATGAAGATCCCGGACGGCACGCATGGTCGCACCGTGCCCGCACGAGTAAGACCATGCGTATCGGACGGGTCAGGCAAAATGAGCAAGTAGCACGCAGTGCGGATTGCGAATTTTGACCGCGACTGTGGGAATGTCTGCGGCACGAAGCAGTCGTCCTTCATTCATGCAGTAAGTAGTAAAAAAGGAGAAAATATCATGAAAAAGCAAATCTCAGCTATCCTCATGGCGGCTGCGCTGTGTCTTTCTGCCACAGCCTGCGCCTCAAGCACCGGCACGTCAGCGACGACTGCCGCACCCGAGACGAGTGCCGCTGCATCGGCAGCAGGCGAGAGCGCCGCATCCGGCGAGACATCAGCAGCAGCCGAGTCCTCCGCTGACGCGGCAGCTACTTCCGGCGGCAGCTACACGGTCGGCATATGCCAGCTCGTACAGCATCCGGCACTCGACGCGGCTACATCGGGCTTTAAAGATGCCCTCACCGAGGCTCTCGGCGACAGCGTCACATTCACAGAGCAGAACGCATCCAATGATATCCCGACCTGCGCCACCATCTGCAACGGCTTCGTAGCCGACGGCGTAGATCTCATCCTCGCCAATGCCACCCCGGCTCTTCAGGCGGCAGTCGCTGCAACCCAGTCCATCCCGATCCTCGGAACTGCCGTCACAGAGTACGGCGTCGCACTCGATATAGACAACTTCAGCGGCACAGTCGGCGGCAATGTCTCCGGCACATCGGATCTGGCTCCGCTGGAGCAGCAGGCAGCCATGTTCTCGGAGCTCCTGCCCGAGGCAAAGACCATCGGCATCCTCTACTGCTCAGCCGAGGCCAACTCCGTATATCAGGCAGATGTCGTCAAGGCGGCACTTGAGGCAAGCGGTCTGACTGTCAATGTATATACATTCGCAGATTCCAATGATGTAGCTACTGTCACCGCTACCGCTTGTGACGAGTGCGACGCTCTGTATATCCCCACAGACAACACCGCCGCTTCCTGCGCAGAGGCTATAAATAATGTAGCTCTCCCGGCGAAGACTCCCATCATCGCAGGCGAGGAGGGCATCGCGTCCGGCTGCGGCATCGCGACGCTGTCCATCGACTACTATCAGCTCGGCGTCACCACGGGCAAGATGGCTGCAAAGATCCTGACGGGTGAGAGCGATATCGCGACCATGCCCATCGAGTACTATCAGAATCCCGTCAAGAAGTACAACGCTTCCATCTGCGAGCAGCTCGGCATCACCATCCCCGATGACTATACCGCGATAGAGTAACCACAGATTTCCACCGAAATGAGGTTTTCATGACATTATCCGTCGTATCCCTGTCCGCTCTGAGCGTGACCAATCTTATATCAAGGATGCCTGCCGCCGCCGCGCAGGGCATCATCTGGGGGCTGATGGCACTGGGCGTATATGTGACATTTCGCCTGCTGGATATCCCCGATATGACCGTAGACGGCTCATTCGCCACAGGCGGCGCTGTCACGGTCATGCTGCTGCTTGCAGGCTGGCCCGCATGGGCGGCGCTTATCGCGGCGATAGCCGTCGGCGTACTCACCGGACTGTGTACCGGACTGCTCCATACGAAGCTCGGCATACCCGCCATACTCTCCGGTATCCTGACCCAGTTCTCGCTGTATTCCATCAACCTGCGCATCATGTCCCGCGCCAACCAGACTGCGAGCGTGCAGAAGTTCGGCATGATCTGGGAGAACGGCAGAGGCTTTCTCGTATCGTCTCTGCATATCCCGCAGGCGATAGCGGCAGGGCTCATCATAGCCGCCGTCATCGTAGCGCTCTCCTACTGGTACTTCGGCACGGAGCAGGGCTGTGCGCTGCGCGCCACGGGCAATAATCCCGCCATGAGCCGCGCTCAGGGCATACATATCGAGACGATGAAGGTCATAGGTCTCGCTATATCCAACGGCGTCGTAGCTCTCGCGGGCGGTCTCATGACACAGTTTCAGGGCACTGCCGACGTGAGCATGGGACGCGGAGCCATCGTCATCGGACTTGCGGCGATAGTCATCGGTGAGATACTGTGCGACTCGCTCTTTTCCAAGGGCGCGAACTTCGCTGTCAGGCTCATTTTCATCATCTTCGGCGGCATCATCTACTACGCCGTCATGGTAGTCATCCTGTGGCTCAAGCTCGACCCGAACGACCTAAAGCTCTTCACCGCCATCATAGTAGCGATATTCCTGGCGATACCGCAGCTTCAGGCACAGTCCAAGAGCTCCTTTGCCCGTTCGGGAAAGAGAGCCATGAGTGAAAGGGGTGAGCGATAATGCTGGAGATAAGGAACGTATCAAAGACATTTAACCCCGGGACCATCAATGAAAAGCACGCATTGACTAATCTCAATCTCAGCCTCGCAGACGGCGATTTCGTCACCGTCATCGGAGGCAACGGTGCGGGCAAATCCACGCTCTTAAACGCTGTCGCGGGTGTATGGCCAGTAGACTCCGGCGCGATACTCATAGACGGAGAGGACGTGACAGGTCTGCCCGAGTACAGGCGCGCAAAGTACATCGGACGAGTATTTCAGGATCCGATGATGGGGACCGCGCCCGATATGTGGATAGAGGAAAATCTCGCTCTGGCGATGCGCCGCGGCAAGAAGCGCTCCCTGAGATGGGGCATCACTAGTGCGGAGAGAGCGACATACCGCGAGAAGCTCGCGACTCTGGGGCTCGGACTTGAGGACAGACTGACCAGCAAGGTCGGGCTGCTCTCCGGCGGTCAGCGTCAGGCTCTGACACTGCTGATGGCATCCCTGCAGACCCCAAAGCTGCTGCTGCTCGATGAGCATACCGCCGCGCTCGATCCCGGCACTGCAAAAAAGGTGCTGGAGCTGTCGGATCAGATCATCAGTGAAAATCACCTCACGGCACTTATGATCACTCACAACATGACGGATGCCATCCGTCACGGCAACCGCCTCATCATGATGGATCAGGGACATATCGTGCTTGATATCTCCGGCGAGGAGAAGCGCCGCCTGACCAAGGCAGACCTGCTGGAGCGCTTCGCCGCCAAGACCGGCGTGCAGGAGGAGACCGACGCGGTGCTGCTGTCGTAAGCGACAGCAGCCTCCCTGCGCGCTCCTTGTCAGATCAACTTAGCTGTCCCGTCCCGTTCAAGAGGATGACACAGCGGGATATAGCAGCGATTTAAGATATTCGCACTCCCTGTTCCAGCAGAGATATTCCTCGGAGCTCATCCATGCCTCCTTCGATGCATATTCGATACCGGTGACCGGCGATACCCCCGGAGAGAACTCACCCGATGCTGCATCGTACAGGCTTCCCTCATATCTGAAGAGAACCTCGAGATATTTCTGCTGGACATCCTCATCCCCGGCCTGCGCCGCAGCTATGCTCACCGACGCTGCCTGCATGAGTGACAGCGTCGCCGGCTGTCCGGCCTTTGAGGCGTCCGTCAGATACCCCGGTGCGTCGTCAGAATCTATCCTCGCATACTGCGCGTCAGTATGAACAGCATCATATGTGGTTCCGCTTCCGCCGGTCAGTGCTGTATCTCCGGTAAACATATCAGTTGATGACGTGACGGCATCCGTGCTCCACCCGTCTCCGGCATATATTGCCCGCAGACTCGACTGTCCCGCAAACATCCTGCTCATATCCGCCACGCCGGCAGTGTTCCAGCTGCTCAGATCAAGCTCCGCCAGCACCGGTGACGTCCCTGCTGCAGCAAAGGTGCTGCACATAGAGATGACGTCTGATGTGTCTATATAGGTCAGTCCCTCATAT
>CAVJQN010000078.1:1350-4383 GCA_963651635.1 Agathobacter sp. | reverse complement strand
TATCTGTACCGACTCGGGACGCGAGGGCGAGTATATATACAGGCTGACCGACAGCATGGCGGGAGTGAGCCCCGATAAAAAGCGCAGACGTGTATGGATAGACTCCCAGACCGAGGACGAGATACGCAAGGGCATACGGGAGGCGAAGGACTGGAGCGAATATGACAATCTCTCCGCGAGTGCCTATCTGCGCGCCAAGGAAGACTATCTGATGGGCATCAATTTCTCGCGCATACTGACGCTCAAATATGCGGATGCCGTCTCGGCTGCCATGAAGAAGGATCGCGTGGTGATCAGCGTAGGCCGCGTCATGACCTGCGTGCTGGGCATGACGGTACGGCGGGAGAGGGAGATACGCAGCTTTTCCAAGACCCCGTTTTACAGGGTGCTGGTGGATATCGGGGAAATGCCGCGCCGAAGTGCGAAATCCGCCTCAGATGCGAAGGTGGGCAGCGGCGAGAGTGTGAGCCGCGATGCAGGGACAAGTGATGGCACGATGACAGATGCGGGTGCCGTCATCACCTGCGAGTGGCGAGCTGTCGAGGGAAGCGAATATGCGGGTTCGTCGAAGCTCTACAAGGAGAACGGCTTTAAGAGGCGCGAGGACGCGCAGGCACTCATGGATAAGATAGCCGACGCGAATCAGGCGATCTTACTGAAAAGGGAGAAAAAGAAGGAGACGAAGAATCCGCCTCTGCTCTACAATCTCGCCGAGATACAGAATGACTGCTCCAAGAGATTCAAGATAAGCCCCGATGAGACACTCAAGATCATACAGGAGCTGTATGAGAAAAAGCTGGTGACCTATCCCAGGACGGATGCGAGGGTGCTATCGAGTGCCGTGGCCAAGGAGATAGCGGTCAATCTGCGGGGACTGGCAAAGCTGCCTGCCGATATGTTCACCGAGCCGGAGTCCGTATCGGCGCTGGCTGTGCAGGTGCTGGACGGCGATGCATATAAAAAGATCGGCAAGACCCGTTATACAGACGACTCGGCGATCACGGATCACTATGCGATCATACCTACGGGACAGGGATTTGCGGCGCTTAGATCCGTCGGCGATCTGGCGAAAAAGGTATATGAGCTGATATGCAGGCGCTTTTTGAGTATATTTTTCCCTCCGGCTGTCTACGAGAAGCTGTCGCTGGAGTGGGAGGCTGCGGGAGAGCATCTGTTCTACTCGGCAAAGCTCCTTAAAGAGCCGGGATATCTGAGAGTCGTCGGCGGAGCGGGCACATCCAGTGCTCCAGATGAAGCGAGCAGCAATATCATAGCAGACAGCACACTTGGGGCGGAAGCAGCAAATAAGAACAGTGACGCAAAGTCAGCACATGCAGATGCAAGGATCGACACGAAAGCAAATACAGATAACATCCGGGTGTGGACAGACAGTCTCAGAAAGGGCACGAAAGCCGGCATACTCGGCACGAATATCAAGGAGAGCGAGACGACGCCGCCCAAGCGATATACGACAGGCTCGATGATACTTGCCATGGAAAATGCCGGGCAGCTCATAGAGGACGAGGAGCTGCGCGCGATGATAAAGGGAAGCGGCATCGGCACATCGGCGACGAGAGCGGAGATCCTCAAAAAGCTGGAGAATATCAAATATCTCGCGGTAAATAAGAAAACGCAGATCATCACACCGACACTCATGGGGGAGATGATATACGAGGTCGTATATGCATCAATCAGAGCGCTCCTGAACCCGGATCTGACCGCGAGCTGGGAGAAGGGACTGTCATATGTGGCAGAGGGCAGCATCACGCAGGATGAGTATATGACGAAGCTGGATGCATTTGTCTCGGGCAAGGTCAACAGTGTGAAGAGCGTGAACAACCGATATATAGTATCACAGGCATACAGGGAGATAGCTTCATATTATGAAAAGTCAGGAAGCAAGAACAACACAGCTGTTTGACCTCACGCATACCATGGCGGCATCGATCCTTGAGAGATGTGCATATCCGTGGGAGGCGCTGGACGGCATACATGCATGGATATTGGAGAACGGGCCGGGACTTGATCCAGCGCAGTGGGATCATCCGTCGGCACAGGTATGGATCCATAAGAGCGTGCAGATAGTCAATCATGCAAGCTGTACGATACTGGGACCGGCGATCATAGGTGCAGGCTGCGAAATCAGGCCGGGTGCATTTATCAGGAGTGATGTGATCATCGGAGAGAGGGCAGTCATAGGCAACTCCTGCGAATACAAAAACTGCATCATATTTGACGAGGTGCAGACACCGCACTACAACTATATCGGAGATTCCATACTCGGGTACAGGGCGCATACGGGCGCGCAGGCATTGACCAGCAATGTCCGCTCGGACAAGCGGCATGTCATCGTACATTTCGAGGATACGGATATAGATACCGGCAGGAAAAAGGTCGGCGCGATGGTCGGGGATCATACGGAGATAGGCTGCGGGAGCGTGCTGAACCCGGGCTGCGTGATAGGAAGGGGATGCATGGTACAGCCGCTGAGCAGCGTGAGGGGAAGCGTGAGTGCCGGATCCATATACAAAAAGAACGGTGATATCGTGAGGATAGAGGAGCGGGGCTGATATGATCTCATTTGTCAGAGGACGTCTGGCCGAGGTGGCCGAGAGCAGCTGCGTCGTAGAGACGGCGGGGCTGGGTATGGAGATAAATATCCCGTATACAGTGTTGGAGGAGCTGCCGCATATCGGCGAGGAGGTCATACTCTATACCTATTTCAAGATAGCAGAGGACGCGATGAGCCTCTACGGCTTTCTGTCGCGCAGGGACGAGGAGATGTTTGAAAGGCTCATCAGTGTCAGCGGCATAGGTCCCAAGGCGGCGCTGGCGATACTTTCGACTCTGGCTCCCGACGATCTGCGCATGGCGATAGCGGCGGGAGATGCCAAGGCGATAGCCAAGGCGCCGGGAGTAGGAGCCAAGACCGCGCAGCGGCTGATACTGGAGCTGAGGGACAAGATAGATATCGCGGAGATCATAGGAGGCGGCACATCGGGAGCTGCCGGAGCATCGGCGGCAGCTGCGGGG
>CAVJQN010000078.1:0-1340 GCA_963651635.1 Agathobacter sp. | reverse complement strand
GCGGGGGGCGCGCCGGCACGCGAGGCGGTAGAGGCGCTGACGGCGCTGGGATATTCGGCGTCCGAGGCGGCAAGAGCGGTACGAGAGGCCGCATCGGAGGATATGACATCGGAGGATGTGCTGAGAGCGGCATTGAAGCTGTTGGTGTGATAGCTGTCAAAACATGAGTAAGCAGCTGCGATTACGAATGTTTTGCTGGCTTGCGGGAGCGCAAGGCGCGCAGCGGTCCGGTATCAGTTAAGGGAGCATACATGGAGAGACGCATCATCACGACACAGGAGACGAGTGAGGACAAGGCGGCGGACAACAAGCTGCGCCCTCAGCATCTGGACGAATACATAGGACAGGAGCGGATCAAGTCTCAGATCAAGGTCTATATAGACGCGGCCAAGAGCCGAGGGGAGTCTCTGGATCATCTGCTTTTCTACGGACCTCCGGGACTGGGCAAGACGACGCTGGCGGGCATCATAGCCAATGAGATGGGAGTCAATATCAAGATCACATCGGGCCCTGCCATAGAAAAACCGGGTGAGATGGCGGCGGTTCTCAACAATCTCCGCCCGGGAGATGTCCTGTTCGTCGATGAGATACACCGCCTCAATCGTCAGGTGGAGGAGGTGCTCTATCCTGCGATGGAGGATTATGCGATAGACATCATGATCGGCAAGGAGGCGAGCGCCAGAAGCATCAGGCTGGATCTGCCCAGGTTCACACTCATAGGCGCGACCACGAGAGCGGGGCTTTTGAGCGCGCCGCTCAGAGACCGCTTCGGCGTGGTGCACAAGCTGGAATATTATACATCGCAGGAGCTGCAGCAGATAGCTCAGCGCTCTGCCGATGTGCTGGGAGTAGAGATAGATCCTGACGGCGCGGGTGAGATAGCCAGAAGGAGCAGAGGCACTCCTCGTCTTGCCAACCGCCTGCTCAAGCGGGTCAGGGATTTCGCACAGGTGAGATTTGACGGAAAGGTGACGCGGGAGGTCGTAGATTATACGCTGGATATACTGGAGATAGACCAGCTCGGTCTGGATCAGAACGACAGGGCTATACTGGACTGCATCATCAGCAAGTTCTCCGGCGGGCCGGTGGGTCTGGACACGCTGGCGGCGGCTCTGGGAGAGGACTCCGGGACGCTGGAGGATGTATACGAGCCGTATCTGATCATGAACGGGCTCATCAACAGGACGCCGAGAGGGCGCGTGGCTACGGAGCATGCCTACCGGCATCTGGGACGAACGTTTCCCGGGCAGGAGCAGCGCTGACATGCTGCCGACGACAGACACCGGATGGATGTCTGCATTGTGATGAGAGACATCGGCAGCACAGTATGTGAGTACATC
>CAVJQN010000077.1:0-4441 GCA_963651635.1 Agathobacter sp. | reverse complement strand
TTACGAATGTTTTGAGGGTTGCGGGAGCGCTATGCGCGCAGCAACCCGTATCAACTTAGATATAAAGACGGAGTTGGCAGATGGCTGAGCTGATGATCAGACCCGGGACGCGCATGAAGGCGGCGAGAGAGGCGCCGGTAGGGCAGGATCCCGATTTCAATATGATATGCACATATGTCAGGCAGGAGGACGATGCCGCTTTTGTGATATCCGTACCTATGGGCGACGGGCAGAAGGCAGAGTTCGACCCCATGCAGAAGTACCTGTTCCGCTACGGGTCGGGCTCCGAGGAGATGATCGTAGCAGGATATGCGGACGATGCTCTCACAGAGGGCTTTCGAAGCTGCTGGAAGATGCGCAGGGTCAGCAATCAGCGTCAGTATGCGCAGCGTCAGGACGTCAGGTACAGGATATCACTGCGTATGAGCTATATCGCCGAGACATGGCCGGTCAATATGGAGGGCACGATAGAGCCGAGCGAGGGCTTCACGCTTGATATATCCGCAGGCGGCATGGCGATGCTGCTGGGCAGCAGATTTGAGGTCGGAGAGGTCATAGAGTGCAGCCTGCCCCGAGTGGGTACGGATCCCGACGGCGCGGCGATAGAGAATATATCGGGAGCGGTCTGCTGGGAGCGCGAGGCGCCCAAGGGCAGTATATACAGGTTCATGTGCGGCGTGCAGTACCGCTTCGCCGATCCGTCGGAAAAGGAGAGGATGGCGCGCTACGTGGACAACGCGAGACGGGTCTACAAGCTCTGAGAAGCAGGTGCTGTCATGACTGATGATTACAAGGACAATATGGATGCCGTGACGACGCAAGACGGGATAAAAGAGCATACGGCAAAAGAACATACGGTAAAAGAGCATACGGAAGAAGAACATAGGATAAGAGAGTATGAGAGCGGGGAGCAGGAGATAAAGGATCCGCTCGCGGACGATACAGAAGTCGATGAGACGAAAAAGCGCCTCCTAAAGCTCAAAAAGCTAGACAGAAAGTTCAAGATTCTCAGAGTGGAGGATATCGCCAAGCCTGATCATAAGTACAATCAGGAGGATACCCGTGAGGTACTGAGCACATATATACCGGCGCGCAAGGCAAGACTGCTGGGACGGGCGCTCTTGAGGCTTGATAAGATGCGGCTCTTCCTGCTGGGCTCGCTCCTTGCGGTAGCCATGCTTTTCATGCTTGCATTTATGCAGGAGAAGATGGGCAACTTTACTATCAATCTCGACCGTCTGGAGCTCTTCCGCAAGGGCATAGCGATGTCGGCGGATCCCGAATTTACCGTGCCTACGGCAAAGCTCGTCGCGAGCCATGTGGAGGACGCGACCAACATATCCATCGACGATCTTCCGTTTGATATAGCTGATGTGGACGGCGCGCACAACGGGCGCAACTACATGGCATATACCTACTATGTGAGAAATGCAGGCAAGGAGGACGTGGACTATGTAGCGAAGGTCACGCTCGACTCCAGATCCAAGGGAGCCGAGGAGGCTGTGCGCGTGGCAGTATGGAGAGACGGTGTACGGACAGTCTACGCGTGGCCGTCCAAGAGCGGAGAGCCGGAGCAGGGCTGCGTGAACTTCGAGAGCCCCAAGGTTGTATGTACCATCGAGGAGGACGGCTTCAAGGTCGGATATGTCAACAAATATACCGTCGTCATATGGATGGAGGGAGACGATCCCGAGTGTATAGACGATATCATAGGCGGATCGGTGGAATTTTCTATGAATATAGCTGCGGCGGACAAGGACGAGACGACGCTGCTGGCGAAGTTCATCCGGGATATCAGGGACAGCATCACGGGGGACAGACCTATCAGCGCATCGGGTACGCAGGCCCCGGACTACTACAAGTATCAGGACGTAAACTGGTATACGAGACGCAACAGCCCGGATTCACAGGAGGAGAAATCAGAAAACTGACTTGCTTTTGACCATGAAAGCAGTTATACTCGACACGAGTGATAAAGGCAAAGCAATCGTGAGGTTGTGACGCAAAGCTATAGGGACTGTATATGCAGTCAGCCAGTTGCCGCATCTGTGTTCAGACAGGACGCAGGGCGGTTTCTTTTTGTCCTCGGACAAGTAAGTGACCGCGCGAATACATCGAAAACCGCAGGGCGTGTTTTCGGGAGTCAAGTCAATGTATCTTACTTGGAGGTAAAAGGATGAAAGCACTAAGAAGACAGCTGATGGCTGCGATCGCGATGGTACTCGTGGCGGCCATAGCACTCGGCAGCTCGACCTATGCATGGTTCGCAGCCAATACCGAGGTGACGGCGACACACATGAGCGTGAAGGCAGTTGCCGAGAGCGGTATCGAGATCAAGGAACACAGCAAGGATGCGACAGTGGAGTCAAACTGGGGCTCTACTGATGCCGCAGCAGTTACAACAACTATGAATCTCTATCCCATATCTACATATGACTCAAGCACATGGGTGCATGCAACCGCAGAAAAGTCGAGCGGATCGAAAGCTGCTGCAGGCGGATATGCCGTGCCGACGCTCAGCAACGGCGATACTTCAAAGTCGGCAGCCGGTTACGGTACCGCAACCCCTCAGATCGCGTCTCAGAAATACGATGATGACGGCAAGCAGTACTATCGTATCGATCAGTTCGATATCAGAACCGTAAAGGGTACTACAGCGGCTCAGAAAGTCGGAGTAAAGGAAGTTGAGATCTCAACAGCAGCCGACAAGGTCAACAAGGCTCTTCGTGTGCTCGTGGTAGGAGATGACGGTAAGGTGCTCTACAATGCGGGCGCGGGCGATGCATCAAGAGTTGTATGTGCGACGGTCAATACCACAGGCAATCCTGCGACGAAGGCGACGGTCACATACAAGGCTAATGATGAGAAATCAGATCTGATCGTTGAGTGCCCTGCCGGGACAGCCGGTGCAGCCGGGGATCTGAAGACGGTCACTGTATATGTCTACTACGAGGGTGAGGAGTCTCAGCATTACAGCAATAATTTCGAAGCAACGATCGCGAATCTGGATGTGACGGTTCACTTTGCATCGGATGATACGCTGGTGGCAGGAACAGCCATAAAGGCAGAGGCTGCAACAGCTGGAGAGCAGGCGGGTACTGATCCGCTGAATCCTTAATCTGATGATACAAGGGTCAAAAGGTTACGACCTCCTGTGCAAGCTCGCTTGCCTGAGGAGGTCTGACCTTTAAGATCCGCCAAAACATGAGTAAGCAGCCGTTTTTTACAGAACTGCCGGAGTTATTTGCCCAAAATACCAAGCATTTCCTTGGGAGTGACGATGAAAGACGTCTATGATGTTTAGGAAAGAAAAAAACCTCATATACGATGATAATAGACGCCCGAACAATGCGCATACCGGCGGGGACGGGCAGTTCGTGCCTACCGCGGCACAGCTGCGCAGGAGCATGCGCCGGCAGATATGCCTCATCATGGTGAGCGTGCTGGTGGCAGGTATGTCGACGGGAGCATTTCTCTCGCGTGCGTGGTATGCGAGCAACAGGCAGGTGGAGAGCACGAACAGCTCCATCACCTCGGATACGCCGTCGCCGTCCCTCTATATCCGCCCTGTGAGCGAGAAGAGCGGCGACAAGAAGTATGCTACGATGGTGACGCGTGATCTGGGCGCGTCTCTTTATCCGATATCGACGAATGACCTTGAGAGCTGGTACTACGCGAGCGGCTTCACCTTCGGCGAATATACCATCACGACAGGCGCATCGGGCACGTCTGCGTCGGTGAGCATAGAGGCGCCGGTGGCAAGCGAGTTCACCAAGGCGACGGATATCATACTGGATGCCGCGACAGGCTCGTCCGGCGAGTATACGAACACATTTGAGGAAAAGACAAGAACCGCGTATTACTACTCCGCCGACAATCTTTATACCACCAGCGGAGATCTGGACATATATCTGAACCCGGAAGATCCGATCAGGGTCGAGCTGAGCACGACCGCCGCCAAGGAGAATTTCCGCAAGGCGGTTCGCGTAGGCATAAGGAGCGGAGGAACATTTCTCATATATGCACCAGTCGCGGAGACGGCAAGCGGCAATACCACGGGCGACAGCGATACCAACTACAAGGCGATAGCAGCCGACACATCGGGAGCGACCGAAACATGGAAGCTGGTGAGCCCTGCGGTGACGCTCGATGATGCGGGACTGGCGGCCTACAAGGGAGTGAAGGCGGCAGGCTCTGACAAGACCTATACCGCCGGTGCGGCGAAGCTGTGCACGGCGACGGAGGCAGGAGCGGACGTGGAGGTATATGTCTGGCTGGAGGGCACGGACAGCGCGGCGATGGTCGGCATGTCCGATGGCGACAGCGTCGGAGTAAAGGTAAATATCAGCTATGTCGGGGTGGTTCCCTCCGGCACGTAGGGCGGTGATTGAGAGGAGCCTGCATGAAGAGATCACAGGATAATGATAATAAGCGTCCGCCG